>JBOFFB010000020.1:0-4273 GCA_051648385.1 Allobosea sp. | reverse complement strand
GGCGGCGGTGGCAGCCGTGAGAGCACGGGTTCGGGCAATGAGGCCAACGACTATATCGAAGGCGATGCGCTGGTGGTCAATGGCCGCAGCATCGTTCAGCGATACCCTCAGTTGGTGACACTGCCCGCATCATCCGGCGGGCCGACTTACCTGCCGAACAACGAACAAAAACGCACGATCGCCCTTTGCGACGCCTATGCGCAATGGCTGGCGCGGGCGCTCTGACCGACTGCCAACGGCTAGATCATAATAAGATCGAGCATTGCGTACTCACAAAACCGGTACCCACCCTCGCCTTCGCGAGGGCATGCTTTTGTGCGCAAGGCTCTAAACCGGCGCTGCACCTTCATCCTTGACCTTCTCCAGCGCCAGCGCCGTGCGGACATTGCGCACATTCGGCAGTGCCGTCATCTCGGCCACGAAGCGCTGAAACGCCTTCATGTCTGGGGCGGCGCAAGTCAGGATGAAATCCATGTCACCGGATAGCGTCCAGCAGGACCGCACCATCGGCATGGCGCGCACATGGGCCGAGAACGCTTCGAGATCCGGCCCCGCCTGGCTCGCCAGATGCACAAAAGCAAAAAACGCGACGTCGAAGCCGAGCTTCTTTTCGTCTACCATCGCGCGGTAGCCTGTGATGAACCCTGCAGCTTCGAGTGCCTTCACGCGCCGGAGCGCAGGCGGTGGTGACATGCCGATCAGTCTGGCCAACTCGACATTGCTCATCCGTCCGTCAGCCTGCAAAAGCTGGAGGATCTGCCGGTCTGTTTCATCAAGGTGGGCGTGCAAAAGGCTAGTTCTCCAGCAAAGATGAGCCATTCGGGTTACTGCAGCACGTCATCAACATGCCTTGAGGGCCCGAGCAGCAACACTACTGGCATAACGGGCCATTCTTTGCCAAACAAGCGGCCTTCGCAGAACAAGGCTCCAAGACGCGTGCTCCCGACAAGCTGGATCATCACCGATGGCAAGGCAGGCGATCTCGCCCAGTGCATCGGCGTGGCCGAGGTGATGGGGCTTGAGCCTAGCCAGCGCGTGGTCAAGCCGCGCCCACCATTCACCTGGGCGATGCCGCGCGGGCCGATCGATCCGCGCGAAGGGCCGGGCAAAACCGGCAGCCCGATCGCGCCGCCATACCCTGATGTCCTGATCGCATCGGGCCGCCGCGCCGTGCCGTACGTCCGCGCGGTCAAGCGGCTGTCGGGGGGGCACACCTTCACGATCTTCCTCAAGGACCCGCGCACCGGCGAAAAGGCCGCAGATTTCATCTGGGTGCCTGCCCATGACCGCTTGCGTGGGCCGAACGTGATGACCACGCTTGTTTCGCCCCACAAGGTCAGCGCTGCGGCACTTGAAGCCGCACGCCAGCACCCCCCCGCCGCCATCGCGTCTCTGAAGGGCACCCGCGTGGCGGTGCTGGTCGGTGGTGACAGCCGCCATCACCGCTTCAAGCCCGAAGACATCACGCGCTTCGTGCAGCACCTCAACCAACTTGCGAGCAATGGTGTCTCGCTGATGGGCTCGCGCTCGCGCCGCACGCCCGAGGCGCTTGCCACCATGATCGGTGAGACATTCACACGCGCAGGCGGTTGGTGGTGGGATGGGCAAGGCCCCAACCCCTACATTGCACTGCTGGCCAATGCAGACGCTATCGTGGTCACCGCCGACAGCGTCAACATGATCGGCGAAGCCGCTGCGACCGGAAAGCCCGTGCTGGTCTTCGAGCCGAGCGGCGGCCACGGCAAGATCGGCAAGTTCCTCAACGGCCTCGCCGATCACGGAGTTGTGCACCGCTTCGATGGTAACGTTGCAGGGCAGCCATACGAACCTCTAGATAGCACCAGAGCGATTGCTGATGCGGCACTTGCGGCCTACCGAACGTTTCGCCAGACAACATCTTGAGGAGAGCACCATGGCCCATGTCCATGCCAGGCTGATGATCGTCGGCTCCGGCCCCGCTGGCTACACCGCCGCAATCTATGCCGCACGCGCCATGCTTGAGCCGGTGATGGTGTCCGGCTTCCAGCCCGGCGGCCAGTTGATGATCACCACCGATGTCGAAAACTTCCCCGGTTTCGCCGACGTCATCCAGGGCCCCTGGCTGATGGAGCAGATGCAGAAACAGGCCGAACATGTCGGCACGAAGATGGTCTCGGACCACATCTCCAAAGTCGATCTTGCCAGCCACCCGTTCCGGCTCTGGGGTGACGGTGGCGACACGTATTCCTGCGAAGCGCTGGTCGTTGCCACCGGCGCGCAGGCCAAGTGGCTCGGCATCTCGTCCGAGCAGAGCTTCCAGGGATTTGGTGTCTCGGCTTGCGCCACTTGCGACGGCTTCTTCTTCCGTGGCCGCGAGGTCGTGGTTGTCGGCGGCGGCAATTCAGCGGTCGAGGAGAGCCTTTATCTCGCGAACCTCGCGAGCAAAGTCACGCTGGTGCACCGCCGCGACAGCCTGAAGGCCGAGAAAATCTTGCAGGAGCGCCTGCTCAAGCACCCCAAGGTGGAGGTCATCTGGGACTCGGCCGTCGAGGAAATCTGCGGCGTCTTGCCCGGCGGCGATGCCACACCCGGTGTCACCCATGTGCGTTTGAAGAACCTGAAGACCGGCGTCGTCAGCGACGTGAAGACTGACGGCGTTTTCGTCGCCATCGGTCACAAGCCAGCAACAGAGCTGTTTGACGGCCAGGTGGCAATGAAGGAGAGCGGCTACATCATCACCAAGCCCAACTCCACCGCCACCAGCATCCCCGGCGTCTTTGCCGCCGGCGATGTCGCCGACGACACCTTCCGCCAGGCTGTCACCGCCGCAGGACTTGGCTGCATGGCTGCGCTCGAAAGCGAGAAGTGGCTGGCTGCACAGGAAAGCAACCGCATGGCGGCAGAGTGAGGCTTTCGGGGCGCTTCGCGCAGAGCGCTCTGTTTTTTCCTCCCAAGTGATCAAACCCATCAGCGTTATTCATCGTTGACGCCCATCACATCAGCTTGACGCAAGCCTCTGTTCCGCCGCACCATGCACAAAACGCATGAGCGTTCTGCCGGGGGGACTGGGACGATGGACTGGGACAGGATCCGCATATTTTACACCGTGGCGGAGTCCGGCTCCTTCACCAAGGCGGGTGATACGCTGAGCCTCAGCCAATCAGCCGTGAGCCGCCAGATCAGCGCACTTGAACGCGAGGTCCGCGCGCCACTGTTCCATCGCCACACACGCGGACTGATCCTGACCGAGCAGGGCGAATTGTTGTGGCGCGCCGCCCGCGACATGACGCAGCGCCTCGAAAAGACCAAGGCGCAGCTCACCGAAACCCGCGAACATCCTTCTGGCGAACTCAAGGTGACCACTACGGTGGGCCTTGGCAGTCGCTGGCTGGCCCCTCGGCTCGGCGAGTTTCTCGACACCTATCCAGATGTGCGCGTTGAACTCATCCTCACGGATGAGGAACTCGACCTGTCGATGCGCCAGGCCGACATCGCTATCCGCCTGCGCCAGCCGCAGCAGCCTGACCTGATCCAGCGCAAGCTCTTCACGGTGCATTTCCACTGCTACGCCGCGCCCGCCTATCTCAAGCGCTACGGCGAGCCGAAATCGCTGGAGGAACTGGACAACCACCGCATCCTATCGTTCGGCGGCCAATCACCATCCTACCTTCTGTCGGTGCACTGGCTTGGCACGGCTGGCCGCGATCCGCGCAACCCGCGCGTGCCGCACCTCCTGGTCAACAACATCGCCGCACTGCGCAATGCCGTGGAGCATGGCGCAGGCATCGCAGTGCTACCGGACTATCTGGTCGAGCAGGGCTCCACGCTGGTGCAGATCCTGCGCGAGGTCGAGATGCCATCGCTCGACAGCTACCTGGTCTACCCCGAAGAAATGAAAACCGTCGCCCGCGTCCAGGCTTTCCGCGATTTCCTGATCCAGCGTGCGCAGCGATGGACGTTCTGAGCCTGCCGAACGCCTGCTCTATGCGTTTGACGTCGACTGCGAGGCAAAATATGACAAAATCATGGCGTTGCATTCCCAAACCGCATGACGAACCTGCGTTATGCTGCATTGCAACAAAGTCTCTTGCCTAGCATATAAGCATGGTGATCGAGCAATGGGCGTCCGCTTCCTCCTCCCGGTGTTGATGCCCGCTCGGTCCGCCCCTCTGAAGTGTCCAGCATGTTGGACATGACTTCAAAGCCCGGTCCCGCAAGGAACCGGGCTTAATTTTTAGAGCATAGCGCACAAAAGTGGGTACCGGTTTTGTGAGTACGCAATGCTCAATCTTAT
>JBOFFB010000019.1:0-5604 GCA_051648385.1 Allobosea sp. | reverse complement strand
CGACGATTGGCGATGGTCGAGAACATCTCGTTGGCCAGCGGATGCTCCGCCTCCATCTTGCCAGCATCGATCTCGGCGAGAATGCCGATCGAGCGGATGAGATGCTCGTCCACAGTGTAGTGGTGATACATGTTGAACTGCATCATCGCCACAACACGGCCGAAATCCGGCACGAACCGCCCGAGCACGCCGGCTTCATTCATGCGCCGCAGCGCCATTTCTGGCGCACGGCGAGATGTAAGGATGTCAAGGAACAACCTGTTTGCCTCCCGATCAGCCCGCAAGGCAGGCGTGATCAGCTTGAGCGACCGGGTGACGAGATGGGTTGCATCCGGGTGGATTGCCAGATCCTGGTTGGCGGCCACGGCATAAAGCCGGATCAGGTTGATCGGGTCATGTTCGAAGACCTGGTCATTGACGGTTGTCAGCCGATCATTCGCGAGTGTGAAATCCGTCCCGCCATAGGAAAGCTTGCGGCGGCGCGTCATGCCCAGCCCGCTCAACATGCGCTGAAGTGTTGGTCGCTGCTTCTGATGCCGTGCTTCCAGCGCGGCGCAAACGATGGCCGTGAGATCGCCAACATCCTTTGCGACGAGAAAATACGCCTTCATGAAGCGCTCGACACCTGAAAGGCCGGTTCGTTCGGCGTATCCGAACTCGGCAGCGACAGGTCGTTGCAAATCGAACGTCAACCGCTCTTCGGCCCGCTCGGTGATGATGTGCATCAGCCCGCGCACGCGCCACAGGAAATCCTCGGCGCGTTCGAATGCTGTCAGTTCGGCTTCGGTGAAGAGCCCCGCCGTGACAAGTTCTTTCGCGTCCTTGACCCGATAGGCGTACTTGGCGATCCAGAAGAGCGTATTGAGATCACGCAAGCCACCTTTGCCATCCTTCACATTGGGCTCGACCTTGTAACGTGACGCGCCGGCACGATTGACACGAGTCTCGCGCTCAGCAAGCTTGGCATTGACGAACTCGGGCGCGCTGCCCTTCACGACCTCGAGATCGAAACGGCGCATGAAATTGTCAAAGAGCGCCTCCTCGCCACAGATGAAGCGCGCCTCAAGCAACGCAGTGCGGATTGTCATGTCCCCACGTGCCTCGCGGATGCAATCATCGGCCGAGCGCGTCGAGTGGCCGACCTTGAGCTTCAGGTCCCACAGCGGGTAAAGAATGCTCTCCACCACGCTTTCGCCCCAACCGGTCTGCCTGTGTGGAAACAGGAATAACAGGTCGACATCCGAGCCTTGCGCCAGCGTGCCCCGCCCGTATCCGCCGACCGCCACCACTGCGATGTGTTCGGAGGTAGACGGGTTGATCGCCTGGTACTGGTGCCGCGTCGCTGCCGCATGCAGCGCGATCATCACGGTATCCATGGTGCCGGAAAGCGCCCGCGCCGCTGCCATGCCGGAGCGTGGACGCGACAGCATGCCCTTTGCCAGGCCACGTGCCTCGTCGAGCACAAGTCGCAACTGACTGGCCAGTTCCGACCGGAGTTCGGCGCGGTCGTGCCGATGGGCAAGTTCATCGACCACGAGAACCGGGTCAGCCATGAAGCGTTCAAGCGATTGGGTGGGTGTTTTGGCCATCATCTCGGGCACTGAGCGGCCAAGCCGCAAGATGACATGTGGATGCCACAAAGCAGCCGCCTGCGCTATCCGTCATCAGAGAATTTCAGAGGCATTCACAGGATGTCAGTGTCGCCTTGATGGCGCGCGCAGCCGCGCCACACGATCACCGGTTCATATTTACACGTTTCGAAACGTGATTGATTTCAATTCACATTTAATCTTGTCTTTCGTTTGACAAAGAGGACATTCCGATTTATCAAACGAACACGCGCCGATTTGAGCCAGCAGCTTGCGGGCGCGAAACAAGTGCAGCTAAAGCGGTGGGAGCATGAAGAACGTGGCCTTTGGTTCCGTTTTCCATAATTTCCCTCTGCAAATCCGAACAGAAAGGGAAATTTCATGCCTTCAATCATCTTCAACAGTGTTGCCCATTCGCGCCGCCAAGTCCTCCACACGGTAGCAGCCGGGGTAGCGACAGCCTTTCTTGCGTTCTTTTCAACGAACGTTATGGCGCAATCACCCAGGGAAATTCGCATCGATTTTGCTACCTACAATCCTGTCAGCCTCGTGCTGAAGGAACGCGGTATCCTCGACAAAGCACTCGCAAGCGAAGGTGTCTCGGTGCGCTGGGTCCAGTCGGCGGGTTCCAACAAGGCTCTGGAGTTCCTCAACGCGGGTTCTATCGATTTCGGCTCGACCGCAGGTGCGGCGGCGCTGATCGCCCGCGTCAATGGCAACCCGATCCGTTCGGTCTATGTCTTCTCCCGGCCCGAGTGGACCGCACTGGTCACGACCCCGAAGTCCGGGATCAAGCAGGTGTCAGATCTCAAAGGCAAGCGCGTCGCCGTCACGCGCGGCACCGACCCCCATATCTTCCTCTTGCGCGCTCTGGCCGAAGCGAAGCTCACCGAGAAAGACGTGAAACTGGTTCTGCTCCAGCATCAGGACGGCAAGCTGGCGCTTGAACGCGGCGATGTCGACGCTTGGGCCGGTCTTGATCCATTGATGGCCGCCGCCGAAATCGAGACAGGCGCGGTGCTTTTCCACCGCAAGGCCGCCGACAATACGTGGGGCATTCTCAACGTGCGCGAGGAATTTGCACAAAGGAACCCCGCCCTCGTGCGAAGCGTGCTGCAAGCCTATGAGGACGCGCGCAAGTGGTCGGTCGAGAACCCCGACGAACTCCGGAGGCTGCTGGTCGCCTTCACCAAACTGCCCGAGCCCGTTGTGGCACGGCAACTCGAACGCACCGAACTGACCCACGGGCCTATCGGCCAAGCCCAGATCGACACGATCGTGGCTGCAGGCGAAGCCCTGAAGGTGACTGGTATCTTGCCAGCTGGAACGAATATTCCTGCCGTTGTCGACGGCCTGCTTGACCGACGCTTTACCTCAGCTGCGCGCTGAGAGACCGAACTGACCGCAATGACGCAGGCAATCGAGGATAAGTATCAGGCAAAGCCCCTGCCCGCCCCATCATCGGGGTGGGCGGGCACCACGAGGCTGGGCTTGCCCCTCGGCCTCGTCCTGCCACTGGGTCTCGCGCTGGTCTGGGAGCTGTCGGTCCGTTTCGGCTACGCCAATGGCAGGTTGATGCCGCCGCCCTCCCGTATCGGGGCAACGTTGTGGGAGCTGGCGCGCTCCGGTGAGTTGGCTGAACACGCGGCGGCCACACTCTGGCGCGTTGGGGCAGGCTTTGGCCTTGGGGCTGCGGCCGGCACGATTCTCGGTGCCGCTTCAGGCACCAACGCCAGCTTGCGCCGATTGATGGACCCGACATTGCAGGCGTTGAGGGCAATTCCTTCGATTGCCTGGGTGCCGCTTTTCATTCTCTGGCTTGGCATCTTCGAAGCCTCAAAGGTCGCGCTCATTGCGGTGGGTGTGTTCTTCCCGGTCTATCTCGGTGTTGCAGCTGCGCTGGGCTCGGTGGATCGCAAGATCATCGAGGTTGGCCGCGTCTTCCGCCTGTCGAAACTGGGCATGATCCGGCGAGTCACCTTGCCGGCCATCCTGCCCGCCTGGATCACCGCGCTGCGCACGGGCCTTGGCCTCGGTTTCATGTTCGTCGTTGCAGCCGAATTCATGGGTGCCAGCGAAGGTCTCGGCTACCTCCTCGTGGACGGCCAGCAACTTGGCCGCCCCGATCGCATTCTCGCCGCCATCATCGCCTTTGCCGTGCTCGGCAAGCTGGCCGATGGCATTCTCGTCATGCTCTCGCGCCCCTTGCTCACCTGGCAGGATGTCGGTCGCGACAAGATGTGAGCCACCATTTCCATGCTGATGATCGAGCGACTTTCAAAGACCTATACGGACGGCAACCACGCCCTTGATCGCCTTGATGTTTCGGTTGCCACCGGCGAGATCGTGGCACTCGTAGGCGGTTCCGGCTGCGGCAAGACCACGTTGCTGCGCCTGATCGCGGGTCTCGATACGCCCAGCCAAGGGCAGATTCTTCTGGATGACCGGGTTATCGATAGCCCATCCGCTGACATCGGGGTCATTTTCCAGGAGCCGCGCCTGTTTCCCTGGCTGACCATCGAGGACAATGTGGCGTTCGGGCTGTCTGGCATCTCAGCCTTCGAGCGCGAAGGGTTGGTGGCAAACGCACTCACCCGCGTTGGGCTGTCAGGCCATGGCCATCGTTGGCCGCGCGAGCTCTCAGGCGGTCAGCAGCAACGCGCCGCCATTGCCAGAGCGCTCATCACCCGCCCACGCCTGCTCATCATGGACGAGCCCTTCTCCGCACTCGACCCGACCACGCGCGCGAGCCTGCACCGCCACCTGCTCGCCCTCTGGGACGAGAGCCGCCCAACCGTGCTGATGGTGACGCATGATGTCGAGGAAGCCGTGACGCTGGCTGACCGCATCATCGTGATGCAACCCAATCCGGGGCGCCTCTATGACGAATTTGCCAACCCGATGGCTCGCCCGCGCGACCGCATGAGCGTCGCCTTCGAGCGGCTGAGCCGCAATGTGCTGACCTCGCTTGACCAGTCTTTGAAGCCCGCAGCCCAGCCGCCAATTCGTGCCAGCACCGCTGACGCCGCCTGGTGGTGAGCCAGACGAGAACGATCGGCAGCTCACGCCTCGCATTTGCCTGCTACGACAGCTATCTCGTTCTCACGCGCGCACTTCTGTGTCGCTTTACTCAAGACCGATCTGAACACCTGATGGAGACGAACCATGGACAGCCCCATCGATGCAGCCGCCTTGCGCGCCCTTCAGGCACCCATCAAGGACAGCTATCGCAACAGTCCTGATGCTGCGGTGATCACATTGCGAGCCCGTGGCGAGATCGATGACACAAAGATTTCCTGCAAGGTCGAGACCGGCCGCGCCATCATGGAAGCAGGTCTGCACCCCGCGAGCGGCGGCAGCGGCTTGGAACTGTGTTCTGGCGACATGCTGCTCGAAGCGCTGGTCGCCTGCGCCGGCGTGACTCTGAAAGCAGTTGCAACCGCTCTCGAAATTCCGCTGACACGTGGGATCGTCCGCGCTGAAGGTGATCTCGATTTCCGCGGCACACTCGGCGTTGCCAAGGATGCGCCGGTTGGCTTTCGCGCCATCCGCCTGACGTTCGATGTGCAAAGCGACGCGCCGCAGGAAAAGCTCGACACGCTCCTAAAGCTCACCGAGCGGTATTGCGTTGTGTTCCAGACACTGAATGTGAAGCCGGAGCTGAGCACGACATTGCAGAGCGGCTAGCGCAGTCATTCTCGGGCGAAGCGCAGCGCAGACCCGAGAACCCCAGACGTAGACGGGATGGTCGGGTCAAGCCCGACCAAGACGCTCCAAACTACTCCGCCGCTCGCAACCTCGGTGACACCGGTTGCACCAGCAACTCCGCCTGTTTCGGTGCGTCGTCGAACTCCAGTGCCTCGATCCGTTCGCCGCGTTTGACGATCTTGTCGGACGAGGTGCGGATCTGCGCGACATCATCGCTGGCCTGGCGAAAGTGGTTATCGAGCTTTTCCACCCGATCACCAAGGCGGCGCACGTCGTCGAGCAGCTTGGTCACCTCACTCTGGATGAC
>JBOFFB010000018.1:0-24880 GCA_051648385.1 Allobosea sp. | reverse complement strand
GCCACGGCATGGGCGCATTGCGCGCGGGTGCCAAGGGCAATGACGTGGTGCTGAAGGTGCCGCCCGGAACACAGGTCTTTGAAGAGGACGGCGAGACGCTGGTTGTCGACATCACCAAAGTGGGTGAGCGCGTGTTGCTGGCAAAGGGTGGCAATGGCGGCTTCGGCAATGCCTATTTCAAGACGTCCAGCAATCAGGCACCGCGCCGGGCCAATCCCGGCCTTGCCGGCGATGAAGCCACCATCATCCTGCGCCTCAAGTTGATCGCGGATGCAGGGCTTGTCGGCTTGCCCAACGCCGGCAAGTCGACCTTTCTCGCCACTGTCACGGCAGCACGACCCAAGATCGCCGATTATCCGTTCACGACGCTGCATCCGGGCCTCGGCGTCGGCAATGTCGACACGCGCGAGTTCGTGCTGGCTGACATTCCGGGCCTCATCGAAGGCGCGCATGAAGGCGCAGGCCTTGGTGATCGCTTCCTCGGCCATGTCGAGCGTTGCCGTGTGCTGCTGCACCTGGTCGACGGCACCTGCGAGCATGCCGGCAAGGCCTACAAGACCGTGCGCAAGGAACTGGAGGCCTATGGCGGCGAGCTGACCGACAAGGTTGAAATCGTGGCCTTGTCGAAGATCGACGCGCTTGATCCCGACACTTTGAAGGAACAGGTCGCCCGCTTGAAACGCGCCGCCAAACGCACGCCGCTGCTGTTGTCATCAGCATCCGGTGTCGGCGTGTCCGAAGCCTTGCGCGCGCTACTGGCCATCATTGACGAGGCCCGCGCCAAGCAGACCAAGGACGAAGCCCCTGTCATCGACATCGGCTGGCGGCCCTGAACTCGACGCCAATTCCACAATGTGCTAGCTTTTGATTATGAAAGCTAGCACGCGCAAACAGCTCAACGTCCGCAGCAATGAAGCCTATGAGCGCGCTCACAGGCTGGCAAAACGGCTTGGCACCACCACGCAAGATGTCGTGGTCATGGCGCTCAGAGCGCTTGAATCAGATCGAGGTATCTGCGCACCTCAATCAGAGGAGCAAGCCGTCAATCACGTCAAACACATACTTGACGAAGCTCGCCGCGAGCTGTGGGGCGGCAAGGAGCCGCCGCCCCTGGATCACAAAGCCATGGACGATTGGCTTTATGACGAGAACGGATTGCCTCATTGATCGCGGTCGACACATCAGTCCTGATAGCAATCGCCATCTGTGAAACAGACTATCGGACTTATGAAACTCTGCTGGCAAGACATGAGTTTATGGTCGGACCGAACACGTTGCTGGAAACACACTTGGTCTTGCGCAGCCGCAAGAACGTTGAACCGCGTTCCTTCGTCGATGCCATCAGGACATTACCACTCTGCAGGTTTGTAGCACTTGATGAACGGCACTTCAGCGCAGCCCGTACCGCCTTCGATCACTATGGCAAGGGTCAAGGCCACATCGCACAGTTGAATTTCGGCGATTGTCTGTCTTATGCCATGGCAAAGGTTGCCGGTGTCCCGTTGCTGTTCAAGGGCGACGATTTCCGGCATACGGACATCGAACCGGCTTTGCACACGTGACAAAACACACGACTTCGACCACGAACACACCCCAACTCTCTCAGTTCCGCCGCATCGTCATCAAGGTCGGCTCGGCCCTGCTGGTCGACCGCACCAAGGGACGTGCGCGCCATGGCTGGCTGGCAGCGCTGGCCGAGGACATTGCCGAGTTGCACGGGCGCGGTGCCGACGTGCAGGTCGTCTCGTCGGGCGCGATCGCGCTTGGCCGCACGGTGCTCGGCATGCAGGCAGGGGCACTGAAGCTTGAAGAAAGCCAGGCTGCCGCCGCAGTGGGCCAGATCGCTCTCGCCCGTATCTGGGCCGAAGCGCTGCAGCATCATGGCATCACGGCAGGGCAAATCCTTGTCACGCTGGCTGACACCGAAGAGCGCCAGCGCTATCTCAATGCCCGCGCCACCATTGGCCGCCTGCTCGAGATGCGTGCCGTTCCGGTCATCAACGAAAACGACACCGTCGCCACCAGCGAGATCCGATATGGCGACAATGACAGGCTAGCGGCGCGCGTGGCAACCATGACCGGCGCTGACCTGCTGGTGCTGTTCTCTGACATTGATGGGCTTTATACCGCCCCGCCAGCGCGTGACCCCGATGCCCAGCATATCCCGATCGTGCCGCGCATCACCGCGAAGATCGAGGCCATGGCAGGCGGTGCTGCCTCCGATCTGTCACGTGGCGGCATGACCACGAAGATCGAGGCCGGCAAGATCGCGGTGTCCGGAGGCACGCACATGCTGATTGCCGATGGCCGCCCCAAGAACCCGCTCAGCGCCATCGCAGGCGGTGCACGCTGCACCTGGTTCCTGTCTGCATCCACGCCCGCCACCGCCCGCAAGACCTGGATCGGCGGCACTCTGGAGCCGCGTGGCGTGCTGCACATCGATGCAGGCGCTGCCAAGGCGCTGACCGGTGGCGCCAGCCTGCTGCCGGTCGGCGTCGCCCGCATCGAGGGTGATTTCCAGCGCGGAGATGCTGTCGTGATCCGCGATCCTGCCGGAACCGAACTCGGTCGCGGGCTCGTGGCTTACGACGCGGTCGAGGCAAAACTCGTGCTCGGCAAGCCATCGAAGGACATCGAAGCCGCTCTCGGACATCCCGGTCAGGCTGAGATGATCCACAGGGACGACATGGCGCTTGTGATCGGTTAAAGTGCACCCGCAGAAGGCAGGATCGGGCGTTCCATGAACCACATGGCAAAAATCGCAACAGGTGTGGCGCAAGACGCAGGCTCACCGGATGTTGACACATTGATGGCCGATATCGGCCAGCGCGCGCGTGCCGCCCAGCGCGGCGTGATGCTGGCAACCCCTGCTGCACGCAGCGCAGCGCTTGTGGCTGCGGCCAGCGCAATCCGCTCTGCATCCAGCCGCATCATCGACGCGAATGCGCTTGACCTGAATGAAGCCCGCTCCAATGGCCAGAACGCGGCCTTCATCGACCGGCTGATGCTGAACGAAGCTCGCATCGAAGGCATCGCGCTTTCGGTCGAGGAGGTGGCAATGCTCGCCGACCCCTGCGGCAAGGTGCTGGCTACCTTCCATCGCCCGAACGGCCTCGTCATCGAACGTGTCGCGACCCCACTTGGCGTCATCGCCGTGATCTTCGAGAGCCGCCCGAACGTGACGGCAGATGCAGGCGCGCTCTGCCTCAAGAGCGGCAATGCCGCCATCCTGCGTGCAGGTTCGGACAGTCTGCGCACCTCGACGGTGCTGGTCGGGGCCATGCGCGCCGGGCTGGCGGCTGCCGGCCTTCCGGAAGATGGCATCCAGCTCGTGCCAGTGCGTGACCGCGCGGCAGTGGGCGCGATCCTCTCCGGGTTGGGCGGCAACATCGACGTGGTCGTGCCGCGTGGTGGCAGGAGCCTGGTGGAGCGCGTGCAGCAGGACGCGCGCGTTCCAGTGTTCGCCCATCTCGACGGCAACTGTCATGTCTACGTGCATGCCAAGGCTGAACTGGAGATGGCCAAGGCCATTGTGCTCAACGCCAAGATGCGCCGCACCGGCGTTTGCGGCGCGGCTGAAACCCTGTTGGTCGACGCGAGCGTTGCCGCAAGCCACTTGAAGCCGCTTGTCACAATGCTGCTCGACGCCGGCTGCGCCGTGCGCGGCGATGCAGCCACGATGGCGGTCGATGCGCGCGTGACCCCGGCGACGGAAGCTGATTGGGGCACCGAGTTTGTCGATGCGATCATCGCCGTGAAAGTCGTAGCAGACCTCGCAGAGGCCATCGACCATATCGAAACCTATGGCTCGCATCATACCGAAGCGATCATCACCTCCAATGAGGACGCCGCCACGCGCTTCCTTGCCGAAGTCGATTCCGCCATCGTGCTGCACAATGCCTCGACCCAGTTTGCCGATGGCGGCGAGTTCGGTTTCGGTGCCGAGATCGGCATTGCCACGGGGCGCATGCACGCGCGCGGGCCGGTCGGTGTCGAACAGCTTTGCTCGTTCAAGTATCGCG
Source organism: Allobosea sp. (assembly GCA_051648385.1). GTDB lineage: Bacteria > Pseudomonadota > Alphaproteobacteria > Rhizobiales > Beijerinckiaceae > Allobosea. Next base: position 20,858 of record JBOFFB010000018.1, on the reverse strand, counting down.
TGCGCGGCTCCGGCCAGACGCGGCCCTGAAGCTGCCTCTCGCCACATGATCGCTTTCCCGCCCCATGCCCCCGGCCTGCGCATCGGCCTGCTTGGCGGCTCGTTCAACCCGGCCCATGACGGCCATCGACTGGCGAGCCTGACGGCGCTGCGCAAGCTTGGCCTTGATCAGGTCTGGTGGCTTGTGACACCCGGCAATCCACTGAAGAACAACCGCGATCTGCCATCGCAAGACGCCCGCATCACGGCTGCCCGCGCCATGACTGGCCATCCCCGCATCGTCGTCACAGGGATCGAGGCGAGACTGGGCACCCGCTTCACCGCCGAAACGCTTGCCGCACTGAAGACGCGCTGCCCCGGAGTGCGCTTCGTCTGGCTCATGGGGTCGGACAATCTGGTTCAGTTCCACCGCTGGCAGAACTGGCGCGGCATCGCCAGAATGATGCCGATTGCCGTGATCGACCGGCCCGGCAGCACCCACAAGGCAATGCATGCGCGAGCTGCAATTGCACTCGCGCACTGGCGGCTGGATGAGAGCGACGGACTGCTGTTGCCGACCGAACCTGCTCCCGCCTGGATGTTCCTCCACGGCAGGCGCTCGGAACTTTCATCCACTGCGTTGCGCAAGGTGCGTTGAAAGCGTTGAAACCGGACGCCTGACGGGCTATGTTGGTCGAAGCCCTAAGCCCCTGTTCAATCCGTGCCAAGAGGATACTCCGCTGACCACGTCATCTGCGCCTGCACCCGCAAAAAAGCCGCGCGCCCGATCCGCGAGCCCGACACAGACCACACTCGCCTCGGCAAAAAGCCGCAAGACAAAGGTTGTCGAAGCTGAGATTGCCCCCGTTTCGGATACGCTGAAGCTTGCGACCTATGCGCTCGAGGAGATGAAGGCGGAAGAAACCATCATCATCGATCTCGAAGGCAAGACCTCGATCGCCGACCACATGATCATCGCGTCGGGCCGCTCGAACCGCCATGTCGGCTCGATCGCCGACGAGGTCGTGAAGGTGTTGAAAGAGGCTGGTCACCCGTCTCCAAAGATCGAAGGTGTGCCGCATTGTGACTGGGTTCTGGTCGATTGCGGCGATGTCATCGTCCATATCTTCCGGCCCGAGGTACGCACCTTCTACAATCTCGAGAAGATGTGGGGTGTTGACCGCCCGACAGAGCTGGCTGCAAGCTGACGCATGCGCCTGTGCCTTCTGGCTGTCGGCCGTCTGAAGGATGGTCCGGAGCGCGCCCTTTGTGAGCGCTATGCCACGCGCATCCAGGACAGTGGCCGCGGCCTTGGTGTGACCGGCCCGGAACTGATCGAAATTTCCGAAAGCCGCGCCCGTCGACCTGATGACCGCAAGGCCGTGGAAGCCGCCGCCATCCGCGCCAGGCGACAGCCGGGCCAGCTGATCGTGCTCGATGAGCGCGGAAAGAGCATGTCGAGCGATATGTTCGCCAGTTTCATAGCCCGAAGTCGTGACGGAGCCATTGGGACCTTGAGCCTCGTGATCGGCGGTGCGGACGGGCTTGATCCAAGTTTGCGCGACGAGGCCGATATGGCCCTGTCGTTCGGCGCGCTCACCATCCCCCATCAACTGGTGCGTGCGCTGGTGCTCGAACAACTCTACCGGGCACTCACGATTCTGGGCGGACACCCTTATCATCGCTCCTGAACGGATTGATTGATTCGGATGATCTCAGAGCCACCACACCACAGCTTCGGAAAGCCTGCACGAGCGCTACTGCAAGCAGCGCTCGTGGCCATCTTCGGCTTTGGCGTGCCGGGTTTGGCCAAGGCACAGACCACAGCCCGCGATGTTGCAGTGGAGACGGTCACCCGGCAGGACGAGCTGGCGCGCGAGGCCGAAATCAAACGCACACAGCGCGAGGCCCGTGATCTTGAATTGAAAGCTGTCGAGGCCCGGCTTTTGGCCAACACCGAGGCGCGTGCCCGGATCGATGCTGAAATTCGCGACGTGCGCGCTGACCGCGGCAGGCTCAACACTGCACTGATCGACGCCACCGGCCGCTCGCAGGTCACGGAGGCCAGAGTGGCGGCACTGGAAGAACGGTTGAATGTGCTGGCATCCAGCGAGCAAGGCATCCGCCGCTCGCTGGATGCGCGACGTGGGCTGATCGGCGATGTGCTGGCAGCCCTGCAGCGGATGGGCCGCCGCCCGCCACCCGCCGTGCTGGTGCGCCCCGAAGATGTGCTCGAAGCGGTGCGGGCCTCGATCCTGATGGGAGCGGTCATCCCCGAATTGCGCGGCGAGGTCGAGGCACTGGCCGCCGATCTGGCGGAGTTGGTGCGCCTCAGCCGGCAGGCCGGGATTGAGCGCGCCAAGGTCACCGAGGAATTCACCGCCCTCGCCAGCGAGCGCCAGCGCATCGCCGGGTTGATCGAGGCGCGCCGCCAGCGCGAAAGCGAGGCTTCGGTGGAGGCCGCACGCGAGCAACGGCTCAGCGCCGAGATTGGACGCGAGGCGACTGGCCTGCGCGAACTGATCGAGCGGCTGCAAGGCGAAATCAACAGTGCAAGTCGCCTCGCCGAGGAGGCCCGCCGAACCCAGGAAGCACAAAGCCGCGAGACGCGCGACAGGATGGCGCAACTTGCCTTTCGTGACCCGTCGCGACTGAGCCCACAGGCTTCCTTCGCGGACCTCCGCGGCCTCCTGGTGCAGCCCGTTGCCGGATCACAATTACGTGCCTTCGGGACGAGCCCAAACGTGGTTGGGCAGACGCGCGGCGAGAGCTACCAAACCAGACCAGGTGCGATTGTGGCTGCTCCCGCCGATGGTTGGGTGGCTTTTTCCGGGCCTTTCCTGACTTTTGGCCACACCGTGATCCTGCAAATGGGCGGCGGCTACCATGTGCTTCTGGCTGGCCTTCGCCGTGCCGATGTCACGCGCGGCCAATTTGTGCTGGCTGGCGAGCCACTCGGCGTGCTGGGCGACACGCCTGAGGGCACAGCGAGTGTTTTTGGGGATGGCAATGGCCAGCCAATTCTCTATGTTGAATTCCACAAGGACGGTCGCTCGATCGATCCTGGGCCATGGTGGGCGAAGACACAAGGCGACAGGTTCCGCGGATGATGATGCGCAAGATTTCCATTTTGGTGGCAGGTGCCGTGTTCGGGGCAGGATTGACGGCGGTGACGCTGCAAACCGAGCTGCTGACATCGACACGTGCGGTGGCGGCCAACGCCGAGACCTACCGCAGCCTCAACCTCTTTGGTGACATCTTCGAGAAGATCCGCACCGATTACGTGGAAAAACCAGACGAGCGCAAGCTGATCGAAGCTGCCATCAATGGCATGCTGACCTCGCTTGACCCGCATTCTGGCTATCTCGACCCCAAGAGCTTCCGTGACATGGACATCGACATGCGCGGTCGTTTTGGCGGCCTTGGCATCGAGGTCACCATGGAAGAAGGCGTGCTCAAGGTCGTAACACCGATCGACGACACACCGGCATTCCGCGCCGGCATCATGACCAATGACCTGATTCGCGAGATCGACGGCGATGCCGTGCAGGGCCTGACCCTGACGCAGGCCGTCGAGAAGATGCGCGGTCCGGTCAATTCTTCGGTCAAGCTGCGCATCGAGCGCCCGGGCCGCAAGGAATTGATGGAGTTCACGCTTGTGCGCTCCGACATCGTGGTTCCCGCCGTGCGCTCGCGCATGGAAGGCGAAGATGTCGGCTATATTCGTATCTCGACATTCTCGGAGCAGACCTTCGATGGCCTGCGCAAGGGCATCGAACAGGCGATCGCAGCAGCTCCCGGTGACAAGCTCAAGGGCTACATCATCGACTTGCGCAACAACCGTGGCGGTCGTCTTGATCAGGCCATTCTGGTATCGGACGCCTTCCTTGAGCGTGGCGAAATCGTCTCGACCCGTGGCCGCAATTCCGAGGAAACACAGCGCTTTACCGCCAAGACCGGCGACCTGACGCGCGGCAAGCCGGTGATCGTGTTGATCAACGGCGGCTCGGCTTCGGCGGCAGAGATCGTCGCCGGTGCTGTTCAGGACCACAAGCGCGGCCAGATCATGGGTACGCGGTCCTTTGGCAAGGGCTCGGTCCAGACCATCATCCCGATGGGCTCGAACGGTGCACTGAGGCTCACGACAGCGCGCTATTACACGCCATCCGGCAAGTCGATTCAGGCAAAGGGCATCGATCCTGACCTTGTGGTGTTGCAGGATGTTCCCGACGAGCTCAAGGGCAAGGACGAGACCAAGGGCGAGGCTGGCCTGAAGGGTCACCTGTCCGGTGGCACCAAGCCCGAAGATGAAAAGTCAGGTTCTTCATCCTACATCCCGACCGACAAGACCAAGGACAACCAGCTGAATGCTGCCCTTGACCTGTTGCGTGGCGTGAAGCGTGACGCCTCGAACCAGACCGCTCCTGTGGTGCCCGGCACAAAGCAGAACTGACGCGCCAGCGCGTCAGCTCCTACTCGACGGATTCATCGCAAACCATCACAGTGGCAGATGGCGCGGGTTTTTGATTCGCACCCTCATGCTGTTTGGCAACAGGACAAACTCGTTCATGTCGCCCGTGATATTCGCGTTTGCTGGTGGGGCTTGCACGCTTTGGTTGATCTGCCGACATCCGATCTCCAGAAACCGCTGGGCGCTCCCCGGGCAGTCAAGGCTGCGCGGGTCTGGCCCGCATGGCTGCGCTGGGGCATGGCGAGTGCACCATTTGCGGTTCTGGCGTTCGCCGGGCTGTTTGTCGGCCTTGCGGGAAGTCCTGATGGTGGCCAACCGGTCGCGCGGGTGCAGATCTCCGAGCCGCAGACGCGCACCGCTGCAGCACAGTCCCAGCCACAGTTCAATTTTTCCGCGCGTGATGCTGCCCCATCAGCGCCTGCTCCGCGCGGCGAGTCGAGCGCCACCCAGCTTGAGGAGGAGTCGGGCGTCAAGGTCATGCGTCCGGGCGGGGCGGATACACCCAACTCGGTGGTCATCCGCGTTCCCGACAGCAACACGGGTCGGCTCACGCCGGCACCAGACAAGCGGTTGGTCGAGCGCACCCGCCAAGGCATGTTGCCCAAGGTCGGTGACGACGGCGCACGCGCCAGCCAGGTCTATGCAAGGCCGGTTGCACCCCAGGGGCCGACACCGACGGCACGCATCGCCATCCTGATTGGCGGGCTTGGCATCAGCGCGGCCACCACGTCGGACGCGATCTCGCGCTTGCCGGGCGAGATCAGCCTCGCGTTTGCGCCCTACGGCAGTGACATCGAGAAACAGGTGCAACGCGCCCGCAGCGACGGGCACGAGATATTTCTGCAGGTGCCAATGGAGCCATTCGACTATCCGGACAATGATCCTGGTCCGCATACACTTCTCACCAGCCTGCCGGGCGCAGACAATCTGGAACGTCTGCGCTGGGTGATGAGCCGCTTTGCGGGATATGTTGGCGTGGTCAATTTCATGGGTGCACGCTTCATGTCGAACGAGGGTGCCTTGACGCCAATGGTGCGCGAAGTGGCCGAGCGCGGACTGATGGTCATCGATGACGGCTCGTCCGGGCGCAGCATCATGCTGCCGACAGCCTCCGGTTTTCGCGCGCCGGCAGTCAGGGCTGATATCGTGCTGGACCTCAATCCACGTGCCGACGCCATCGATCGTGAACTGGCGAGGCTCGAAGCGCAGGCCAGGGAAAAAGGCTTCGCCATGGCGTCGGCTTCCGCCCTGCCGCTCACCATTGAGCGCATCGGGCGTTGGGCCCGCACGCTGGAACAGCGCGGCATACGATTGGTGCCGGTCAGTGCTGCCGCCCAGGCGCGCGGCGCGATCACAGGTGCCATCCGGTGATGACACATGGGCCCGCTTATCGCCCTTGCGTCGGGATCACCCTGTTCAACCACGAAGGCAAGGTCTTTCTCGGCCGACGCGCGGGTGAAAAGGGCGAACACGCCTGGCAGATGCCGCAAGGCGGCATTGATGACGGTGAGACCCCGCTTGCCGCAGCCATTCGTGAGCTGCAGGAGGAAACCGGTGTAGTTTCAACCAGGCTGCTTGGCGAAGCGGCGGATTGGTTGTCCTACGATTTGCCGCCAGACATGCTCAGGCCATCATGGCGCGGCAGGTATCTAGGGCAGAGCCAGAAATGGTTTGCCTTCCGGCTCGTGGGTACTGAAGCGGAGATCGATATCCTCAATCCTGCTGGTGGTCACAAGCCTGAATTCGAAGCGTGGCGCTGGGCTGAGCTTTCCGAGACGCCTGATCTGGTTGTGCCATTCAAGCGTGAGGTTTACAAAGGAGTCGCCAAGTTATTTGCCGACTTTGTAAATCTGAAATAGCGTCACAAAAGTTAAATAGTGAAGGGCGACAATAAAGAATGAGTGATTCGATAGATCGGCTTTATCAGGCAGTGCTGGCGGCGCGTTCGCGCGATCCTGCTTATTCGCGCACGGCCAAGCTGGTCCGCGAAGGCATGCCGAAGATGGCGAAGAAACTGGCGGAAGAAGCCATCGAGGTTGGTCTTGATGCCGTGCAGGGCAATCGCGAGGCCGTCATCCTCGAAAGCGCCGACCTGATCTACAATCTGGTGGTCGTGCTGACCGAGTCAGGCATCACGCCCGATGAGATCTGGCGTGAGATGGATCGCCGCGAACAACTTTATGGCATCGCCGAGAAACTGCCGAAAACCCATGCGGAATCGCCGCCTCTGCGCGCCATTCCATTTCCGCGCCCGGTCAAAATCCCGAGCTAAGTCTTTCGGCATTTGGTCTGATGTCGTGGTGATCACGACCAGCCACAGCCAGAAGCCGCGACATAATGCCATCATTTGTGTCGGCATCGCCATGATCTGGCCTTGATTCTCCGTCGTAAAGTCGTAGGTGAGAATGAACGTTCATTCTCGGTTGATACATTCGTGTTAGAGCATTGCGCACAAAAGTGGGTACCGGTTTTGTGAGTACGCAATGCTCTATCTTTTTATGCTCGATCATCTTTCCGCATTGAAATGGAATCCATCTCAATGCGGAAAGATGATCGAGCCGAGGCTGCGCAGGCACTCTGGATCATGAACCAACACAACGCAGTCGCGACGGACCATCGAACCCGCATTCTCAATGCGGCGCAAAGCTGTTTCGTCAGGTCCGGCTTCCACCGCGCGACCGTGCAGGATGTTGCGGCGGAAGCGGGCATGAGTGCTGGTAACATCTACCGGTATTTCAGCTCGAAGTCGGCGATCATCGCGGGTCTTTGCGCGCGCGACAGGGCCGATCTGGCTTCATCCTTTGCCACATTGCAATCAGCGACCGAGCCCTTCGCCATGTTCATGGCGATAGGGCGCAAGCATCTGGTCGATGAGCCACGCGAGAAGGCCGTGTTTGTGCTCGATCTGTGGGCGGAGGCGGCGCGCAATGAGGAAATCGCAGCAGTCTGCCGCGATTTCGAGACAGATATCAATGGCTGGATGGCTGGCTTCATGAAGCATCTGATCGCACAGGGACAAGCTGATCCGCGGCTCGATCCGATCGCTGTCACCCAGCTTGTGCTGTGCATGAGCGATGGACTTCTATCGCGCCGCGCCCGTGAGCCTGACACGGATGCAGCATTGCAACTCGATCATATCGGCCATGTCCTGCGTCTGGCGTGTGCCGGCCAGATCCCATCACTTTTTCATGTCGATGCCGCAATGACGGCTGATGTGGCATGACCAACATGTTTTCCCGGAGATTGCCCGTGCACCGCTTCATGACCCGTGCTGCTGTCGCATCCATCAGCGCATTTGCCATCTTCGCTGCGTCTGGGGCTTTGGGCCAGGGTACCGGCTCCACCACACCCGCCACCAACGTCCAACCACGCCCACCGAGCATCACGGTCGCCAAGGTCGAGCGCACCGAGGTGACCGCTACGACACTTGTATCGGGCAACATCATCGCGCGCGATGAGGTGCTGGTTGTGCCGGAAGTCGACGGCTTGTCTGTGCTCGAAATCCTTGCTGAGGAGGGTGACCTCGTCAAAGCCGGGCAAGTATTGATCAGGCTCAACCGCGCAGCACTGGATGTCTCTCTGGCGCAGAATGCCGCCACCATGAGCCGTGTGGTTGCCACCATCGCACAGGCCCGGGCCCAGATCACCGAAGCCGAGGCCAACAAGCAACAGGCCAACAATGCGTTCGCCCGCGCCCAGACCTTGCGCAGCGATGGCATCACGAGCCTCGACACGTTCGATCAACGTCAGGCTGCCTCGCGCAGTGCCGACGCGCGGCTCTTGTCGGCGCGGCAGACCCTCACCATTGCCGAGGCCGAGCGCGCCTCGACCGATGCCGCGCGCAGCGAAATCGAACTGCGCATCCAGCGCAGCGAGATCAAGGCCCCACGTGCAGGCATGATCAGTCGCCGCAATGCGAGGCAAGGCGCGATTGCCAGCATGGCCGCGCCAGAGCCGCTGTTCCGCATCATCGCCGATGCAGCCGTCGAGCTCGAAGCCGAGGTGCCCGAAGCTGACATTCCGCGTCTCACCATCGGCAAACGCGTCGATGTCATGCCCGCTGGCACCAGCCAGGCCATTGTCGGCCAGATCAGACTGATTTCGCCGGAGGTTGACCGCCAGACCCGCCTCGGCAAGGTGCGCATTTCATTGCCGGTCGGTTCTGCCAAGTCGATCGGTGCATTTGCGCGCGGTGTCATCGAAATCGACCGCCGCAACGGCTTGACTGTGCCCGTCACGGCCATCACCTACCGGCGCGATCTCGCCACCGTGCAGGTGGTCGAGAAGGGCCCGGCCGATGGTCAGGGCCAGGTCCGCATCCGAAGCGTCAAGCTTGGCCTCACTGGCCAGGGCAAGATCGAACTGATCGAGGGCGTCAGGGAAGGAGACCTTGTGGTGGCACGTGCCGGTACTTTCGTGCGCGATGGCGACATCATCACCCCGGTGCCAGTGACGCCGGTGAAGACCAGCGCCACGACGACAAACTCCACGACTTCCAATTAAGGAGAAGCGCTGATGAACGTCAACTTCTCCGCCTGGTCTATCCGCAAGCCGGTTCCGTCGGTCCTGCTGTTCTTTGTGCTGTGCGTGCTGGGCATCATGAGCTTCATGAAGCTGCCGGTAACCCGCTTTCCCAACATCGATATCCCGCTTGTGTCGGTTTTGATCACGCAATCGGGTGCCGCGCCGACCGAGCTTGAAACCCAGATCACCAAACGCGTCGAGGACGCGGTTGCGAATATTGCCGGTGCCAAGCGGGTTATCTCCACCCTCACGGATGGCACGTCGCAGGTCGTCGTGGAGTTCCGCCTCGACGTGAACACTGACCGGGCACTGAACGACGTCAAGGATGCGATTGCCAAGATCCGCGCTGATCTGCCGCGCACCATCGACGAGCCGATCATCCAGAAGATCGATGTCGAGGGCCAGTCAATCCTGACCTACGCGGCCTCCTCGCCGGGCAAGACGCTGGAGCAACTTTCTTGGCACGTCGATGATACCATCGCTCGCGAGTTGCAGGGTCTCAAGGGTGTCGGCCGGGTAGATCGCTATGGTGGCGTCGACCGCGAAATCCGCGTCTCGCTTGACCCCGACCGCTTGCTGGCTCTCGGCATTACGTCTGCCGAGGTCAACCGGCAGGTACGCGCCACCAACGTCGATCTGGCGGGGGGACGTGGGCAAGTTGGCGGCCAGGAGCAGGCAATCCGCACCCTCGCAGGTGCCCGCACAGTTCAGGAACTGGCAGACGCCAAAATCACGCTGACGGGCGGCCGCGAGGTGCGCCTGCGCGAACTTGGCACCGTTGAGGACTCGAATTCGGAACCCCGCAGCTTTGGCCGTCTCAATGGCCAGCCTGTGGTGTCATTTGCGGTGTTCCGCACCAAGGGTTCGAGCGAATTGTCCGTGAAGGACGTGGTCGAGGCGCGCCTCAAGAACCTGCGCGCCCAATATCCGGACGTGCAGATTCAGTCCATCGATGACGCTGTTGCCTTCACCTATGGCAACTACAAGTCGGCCATGACAACGCTGCTCGAAGGGGCGGCGCTTGCAGTGCTGGTGGTGCTGCTTTTCCTGCGCAACTGGCGCGCCACCCTGATCACCGCGATCGCGCTGCCGCTCTCGGCCATCCCGACCTTCTGGATCATGGATATGCTGGGCTTTTCGCTGAACCTTGTCAGCCTGCTCGGTATCACGCTGGTCACCGGTATTCTGGTCGATGACGCCATCGTCGAGATCGAGAACATCGTGCGCCACATGAAAATGGGCAAGTCACCGTATCGGGCCGCAATGGAGGCAGCCGACGAGATCGGCCTCGCCGTGATTGCAATCACGCTCACCATCGTGGCCATCTTTGCACCTGTCTCGTTCATGCCGGGCGTGGCCGGGCAGTACTTCAAGCAATTTGGCATGACGGTCGCTGTGGCGGTGCTGTTCTCGCTGCTGGTCGCGCGACTCATAACGCCGATGATGGCGGCCTATCTGATGCGCGACGTCAAGCATGTGGAGCACAAGGACGGCTTTATCATGCGGGCCTATCTCGGCCTGCTCGCCTTCACGCTCAAGATCTGGCGAGTCGGGCCAGGGCGCTACAAGCTGCCGATTTCCAACGCCTACCTCACTTTGGTGGTTGGTGTCGGTTTGCTGATGGTTTCTGTTTGGGCAACCGCGCTGCTGCCCACCGCCTTCATTCCAGACGAAGACAACTCGCGCATCGTCGCCAACATCGAGTTGCCACCCGGCTCGACACTGGAAGACACGCGGCTCGCTACCGACGAGATCGTCCGCAGCCTGCGCGAGGCGCCAGAAGTGCGCCATGTCTTCGCGCTTGGCGGCTCGTCAGCCACTGGCCAGCGTGAAGTGAGGCGGGCTGCGCTTTACATCATCCTGGTGCCCAAGGGCCAGCGCGCCATCAAGCAGAAGGAATTCAAGGCCGTCGTGGCCGCCAAGCTCGGTGCCGTGCCGGACATCCGCGCCTGGTATGTGAACGAGCGCGGCGAGCGCGAGATGGCGTTCTCGATCATGTCGAAGGATGGCGACCTTCTGGCTGAAGCCGTCGGCAAACTCGAAGCGCGCATGCGCAAGGTCGATGGCTTCCTCAATGTGGCTGCCACCGGCGCGCTGACGCGGCCTGAAATCCGGGTGCGCCCTCGCCTTGAAGAGGCTGCCGAACTTGGCGTCACGCCTGAGGCGATGTCCGAAGCCGTGCGCGTCGCCACAATCGGTGATGCCGGGGCCAACCTTGCCAAGTTCAACACCGGCGACCGCCTGGTGCCAATACGCGTGCAACTCGACGAGGATGCCCGTGCCGACATGGCACGGCTGATGGCGCTGCGCGTCACCAGCTCATCCGGTCGCTCGATCCCGCTGAGTTCTGTCGCCGATATCAGCTTTGGCGACGGTCCATCCTCGATCGACCGCTATGACCGTGTGCGTCGCTCCTCGATCGGTGCCGACCTCCGGCGCGGCCTGCCTCTCGGCACCGCGCAGAACATCTTTACCGACATCGTCAAGGAAGTGGGTCTTCCCGAGGGCGTCTGGGTGCAGGCCACCGGCGACGCTGAAATTCAGGGCGAGGTCGCCTCAGGGTTCATCAACGCGATGGGCACGGGGTTGATGATCGTGCTGGCGGTGCTGATCTTGCTGTTCGGTTCGGTCTTCCAACCCATCACCATCCTGCTCTCGTTGCCACTCTCGTTCGGCGGCGTGGTCATCGGCTTGCTTCTCACCAACAACGCAGTCTCGATGCCGGTTTACATTGGCCTGCTCATGCTGATGGGCATTGTCACCAAGAACGCGATCATGCTGGTCGATTTTGCGGTGGAGTCCGAGGCCAAGGGCGTTGACCGAACGGAAGCGCTGATCGATGCCGGCCACAAGCGCGCCCGGCCGATCGTGATGACCACCATCGCAATGGCAGCGGGCATGCTGCCCTCGGCGTATTCGCTGGGTGATGGCGGCGAGTTCCGCGCACCGATGGCGATTGCCGTGATCAGCGGCCTGATCGTCTCGACGGTGCTGAGCCTCGTCTTCGTGCCGGCTTTCTACACGGTGATGGACGATCTCAGCCGTCTGGTATCACGCATGTTCTCGCCCTTCCTCGGCAAGAAGGAAGACGAAAGCAGGTGGCGGCATGACGATCATAAGGCGACCGCACTGCCTGACAACGTCAAGCCAATACGGCAGGCTGCGGAGTAGGATGCTCCCTTAGCATTGCGCACAAAATCGGTACCCACTTTTGTGCGCAATGCTCTAAATCGAGAGCGCGCTGCGTCCGAACGTCAGCGCCGCTCCTGCCATCCCCAACCAAAGCACTGTCTCGATCACGCCACGATGCAGGCGAAACAGCATGACGCCGGCCATGCATGCCAAGATCAGAGCCGGCCAGATCAGCGTGGAAAAGACTGGCAGGGGCAAGGTAAGCGGACCGGCGCTGAAGCTGCTGACATTTCCAAACAACACGCCCAGCGCAAACTTGAGCACCAGTGAGGCGATGACGCCCGTGACCGCCGCTGTGATGACCGACAACGCGCCCGCAACACGCGGATTGCCACGCACCCGTTCGACATAGGGGCTGCCCGCGAAGATCCAGACGAAGGACGGTGCGAACGTCACCCAGACTGCCATCGTCGCGGCAAGGACCGCGCCAAGCGCTGGCCCGAACGGCGCCGGATTGCGCCATCCGGCCAGAAAGGCTGCAAACTGGTTGACGAGGATGGTTGGCCCCGGAGTTGTCTCGGCAAGGCCAAGCCCGTCGATCATCTCGGCAGCGCTGACCCAGGCCTTGTCGTTGACGGCAGCGTCGGCGAGATATGCCAGCACCGCATAAGCCCCGCCAAAGGTGATCATGGCGAGCTTTGAGAAGAATAGCCCGATATCGACGAGGATATGCCCGCCACCAAGCGTGATCGCTGCCAGCGCCACCGGAGCCCACCAGATCACCACCCAGATCAGCGCAGCCTGAAAGGCCGCGCGCGTTGCAGCTGCATCGGACTTGAATGGGGCTGCTGCGGCGTGTGTCTTTGCCAGCCAGTCCGGACGCTGCGCCGACAGGAACCAGCCCGCGAGTGCGGCAACCGCGATAACGTATGGGAAATCGACCCCAAGGAAGGCCAAAGCCACAAAGCTGAGCGCTGCGGCACCCACCAGAAATCGCGTTTTCAGCGCCCGCTTGCCGATCTTGATCAGCGCTTCGATGACAATTGCGATCACTGCAGCCTTGATGCCGAAGAAAAGTCCCTCGACCAAAGTGAGGTTGCGGCCCAGAACGTACAAAAAGCACAGTGCCATCATCAGCAGCGCACCGGGAATGATGAACAGCAGACCAGCGATGACGCCACCACGCACGCCGTGCAGGATGAAGCCGAGATATGTCGCAAGCTGCTGCGCCTCGGGGCCTGGCAGCAAGGTGCAATAGTTGAGCGCATCGAGAAAGCGCCGTTCCTCAACCCAGCGCTTCTCGTCGACCACCGTCTTGTGCAGCATGGCGATCTGCGCTGCGGCACCCCCGAAGGACAGGCAGCCGACGCGCAGCCAGACGCGCGTGGCCTCGGCTAACGTCGGCGGCGTCGCAAGGCCATCGGCCACATGCCCAGCGATCATGTTGCCTGACGTCCCGCTCACGAGACAACTCCCTTGGCGCGTGTCTCGGATGGTGCCTTTGCCACGGGCCAGTTATGGGTTTCCTCGGTCGCGTCGCTGCACCAGCGATACAAGGCATCGTAAAGCTGGATGCCGGCCTCAAGCTGCCTCAGATCATCGCTGAACATGCGCGACAAGCCGAGCGACACAGCCAAAAGCCCCGCGGCCTCTGGCGCGAGATCGAGCCGAGCCGTGTCCGCACCGCGCACGATGGCAGCCAGCCGCTCAAGCGGTTCGGAGTTCAGTCCAAATTCCGAGATCATCACGTCAAAGGTGCACAGCTCGCCGCGGTGGCTCCAGAACTGATCCTCGCCTTCGATGTCGAAGCTGGTCGCGCCGAAGCGTTCTGCCACACCGCGCACCTCGGCCGGTGATACGAAGAGAAAAACGGCCGACGGATCGATAAAGCGCCTGATCAACCACGGGCAGGCAATGCGGTCGATCTTCGGGCGGGCCCGCGTCACCCAAAGCGTCGCGCCATCAGGGCGGCGGGCGGGCATCCGCGCAGTGACAGTCATTGGCAAGCCAGCTTTGGCCCAACCAAGCGCGCCGCCTTCGAGGTGTCTGGCCCTTGCGCCAAAATGCCTGAGCCAGCCAGCCGCACCTTCGCTGAGCTTCAATCCCTTCTGGCAAATGACGACGACGTCCTGCCCGGAGAAAGCTGGTGCCCAGACCTCTACGTCGGTATGCGAACGGCGGATGGCACTGGGCACGAGGCGTGGATCGGAGGCAAAATCCGCCTCGATGCAGACATCGATCAACACCGGGCAATCGGGACGCCCGATGAGTTTCGCGAGTTTATCGATGGAGATACTGTTGGTTGACGACATGGCGTTGCGCCCCTTGTTCGGTTGAACTGGACGCGATTCTTGGGCTGTCGCCTGATGGGGCGATCGCGTGCCCCACAACTCGTCCTAGGAGATGTGGGGCATGTCTGTCAATCCCAGGATGCCGCTGGTTTATTGCGCATGGTCGCGGCATCAAGGAGCTATCATCATGCGTCAGGCGCACGGCACTGCCCGATCTCGGCGTTGGCCAAAAGTGTCATCGGACCATAGGTTTGGGCTTCGGACCGCTGAAAGCGCAGCAAGACGTGCCAGAAATCAAGAAGCAAGCGAAACCGTTGGGCTCTGAGCAGGCGCTGCTCAAGACCACCCCGTCGGATCGCATGACTGGCATTGCCATGATGTGCGGTGCCCTTGCCGTATTTTCAGTTCTCGATGCCTCTGCGAAGTGGATATCGGTCCACATGCACCCGCTTCAGAGCGTCTGGGCGCGTTATGCGGTCAGCGTCGTCCTGGTCATGCTGGTTCTCAACAGCTGGACACGGCCTGGAGTGATGACAACGCGCGCGCCGGTGCTTCAGGGCATCCGCTCGCTGCTGCTGCTGCTCTCGACTGTGTTGAACTTCATGGCACTGCAGTACCTTCAGTTGGCTGAAGCCATGACCATCATGTTCGCCACCCCGCTGCTGATTGCGCTGATCTCCGGCCCGTTCCTTGGTGAGTGGCCAGGGCCGCGCCGGCTGATTGCCATCGGCGTCGGTTTCCTCGGGGTGTTGGTGGTGATGCGCCCCGGCACGGGCGGGCTCCACCCGGCGGCATTCCTCTCGCTGGCAGGTGTGTTCTGTTACGCTTTTTACAACCTCACCACACGCAAGTTGGCCAGCATCGACAGCAGCGAAACGACCATGGTCTACTCCGGTGTCGCAGGTGTCTTTCTGATGACGCCGTTCATGTTCTACCTGTGGACGACACCAGCCACACTTGGCATCTGGGCAGTCATGCTGCTGATGGGTGCCTGTGGTGCCTTCGGGCATTGGTTGATTATCGGGGCCCATCGCCGCGCGCCAGCCGCCGTGCTCGCACCCTTTATGTACACCCAGCTGGTCTGGATGCTGATCCTGGGCTGGTTGATCTTTGGTCAATGGCCCGACCGCTGGACGTTGGGCGGCGGCATGATCGTCGTCATTTCGGGACTTTATCTGCTCTACCGCGAACGCGTGAAGGGCGTTGAGGCAAAGCCGGTGATCTGAAACCGGGTATGGCTGAAAAGGGCCGCGTGCCGAAAAAGTCGAAAAACGACCAGTTTTCATCATTTTCATTTCATCACCCGATGAAATTTTTCAGATTGCAGCAGTTTTCAGAGATTTGGATTTTGGCCCTTGATTTTGCTGCAGCGCACTATACTTTGTGCATTGCGGGATAGCGATATCCCGCTGCCCTCCTTGGGCGTTTCCTCCCTAGACTTGGGCCGCACCGTCAAACGTGCGGCCTTTTTTTGTGGAGTTTACTCGGCAGCTGCCGGAAACTGCATCAGGCCGCTGGTCCAGGCGCTGAACATGGCAGCGAGGCCGTGGCTCAACGCGGCCTTCACGCCTCCGAAGCCTGCCAGCGGCTCAATCGTGTTCTCGTTCATATAGAGCCCGCGGTTGAGTTCGATCTGCAGCGCATGCACCTGCGAGCGCGGCTGGCCGTAATGCTCGGTGATGTAGCCGCCCGCATAGGGCCGATTTCTGCTGACACTGAAACCGGCATGGCGCAGCGCAGCCTCCGCAGCATCCACGACATTCGCATGGGCGCTGGTGCCGAAACGGTCGCCGAGGATGACATCGGGCCTGACGCCATTGTCGCGCTCCAGGCCGGTCGATGGCATGGAATGAAGGTCCACCAACACACATTGGCCGAAGTTCCGTCTTGTCTGGGCGACCAAGCCCCGCAAGCCGTCGTGATATGGCTTGTAAAAGCTCTCGATCCGGTGGCTGGCCTCGGCTGCAGGCAGCCGTCTGGAATAGATGTCCTGTCCGTCGCCGACGATGCGTGGAATGGTACCAAGGCCTCCTGCCACGCGCATCGAGCGGGTGTTGACGAAAGCTGGCAGTCTGCCGTCGAACATGCGCGGATCGAGTTCGTAAGGCTCGCGGTTGACATCAAGATAGGCTCTCGGGAACTGGGCGAGCAGAAGCGGCACGCCAAGATCAGGCACGTCAGATGCCAGAAGATCAACGAACGCGTCTTCAGAGCGGCGCAGCGCCTGGGCTGAAAGACGTGATTGTTCGACGAAGCTGCGCGGATATTGCCGTCCGGCGTGCGGCACGCCGACAACTGCGGGAATGACCTGCAAAACAGGTTCATGCACAAGGTAAGCCGCTCGAAAGTCCTCGACGATTTCCATCACGGCGCTGAAGTCCAAGTCCGGCAAGTTCATGTCAGGATCGAACCATGATCCGGCACCGGCTGGCAAGCGCCGAGTGTGCGCGCCACGTTTATCAAAGGCCCAGGCCGGAGTTGCATTTAACAGTTTCGCGCGTTGTTCACGGCTTTTTTACCACGACGCCTGCAAATGGACGTGACCGATCTGTTCGAGCCAGCCATTTTGCCTGAACCCGACAGGCCAGAAGCCGAGAAGCAACGCCATCATGACAAAGATCCTGCTCGCCGAAGATGATAACGACATGCGCCGCTTTCTGGTGAAGGCTCTGCAGAATGCGGGCTATGATGTGGCTTCTTTCGACAATGGCCTTTCTGCCTACAATAGGCTGCGTGAGGAACCGTTCGAGCTTCTGCTCACCGACATCGTCATGCCCGAGATGGATGGCATCGAGCTTGCGCGCCGCGCGACCGAACTCGACCCGGACATGAAAGTCATGTTCATCACAGGCTTTGCCGCCGTTGCGCTGAATCCTGATTCGAATGCACCGAAGGATGCCAAGGTGCTGTCCAAACCATTCCATCTGCGTGACCTCGTCAATGAGGTCGAAAAGCTGATCAAGGCTGCCTGAACCGGGCCTCACCTTCGGGTGGAAGGCTGCATACAAAGGGTTGCGCGGGACAATCCTATTGGCTATAGCCCGATCTCCGCAGCGGCGCACCTCTCGCGTCGCTCCCGAATACCGGGCGCGTAGCTCAGCGGGAGAGCACTACGTTGACATCGTAGGGGTCACAGGTTCGATCCCTGTCGCGCCCACCATTCTCTGGTGACGTTTTGGGTTTTCAGAGCCCGCCGAGTTTGCAGACCAGCGTCCATTCGTCGTCTGTGACCGGCTGTACCGACAGGCGCATTGACGTGACGAGGCTCATTTTTGCCAACGCCGATGTGGCCTTGACCTCGGCAAGCGACACGGGCCGGGGAAAGGGCTTCAGCGCTTTCACATCCACAACCACCCAAGGCTCGCCCGGTCCTGCGGTCGGGTCAGGGTAGGCCTCGCGGATCACCTCGACGATGCCGACGATCTCGAGTCCCTCGTTCGAGTGATAAAAGAAACCCTGATCACCAAGCCGCATCGCCATCAGGTTGAGCTTGGCGGAGTGATTGCGCACGCCATCCCAGAATGTCCCTGTTTCACCGGCAGCGACCTGAGCGTCCCAGGACCATTTGAACGGCTCGGATTTGTAAAGCCAATGGGGCATCATTCACTCAGGTTGTTTGGCGAGGTCGGCAACCGGCTTTGCATCATCAGCAACCGTGTTGGCGAAATTCAACAGCGCTTCTGCCAGCGCCCGCGCGTCGGCTGCACTCAGGTCAATCCGCGCCAGGCCTTCGCCGAGCGGAGTTTCGAGCCGCATAATGCGCTGGCTTGTCTCACGCTTGCGTCGGGCCTGCAGGTTGAGCGTGCCGCCTGCTTCGAGCGTCAGAGGCTGTTTTGGCTCCAGCTCGTCCGAGCCGACGGTGGCCTGTACTGCGGCCAGGCCTTTAGCGATCTTGGTGATGAAATCCATCGGTTCTTTCTCGTGTTCGTCGCAAGATAGGGTTCTGGGCGCTGCGCGCAAGACACTGTCTCAATCCTCTGCCTTGGTGGGGCGTGACATCAGGGCCATGAAGGCCTCGTCAAGACTGATCCGCCCTTCGACCAGCGCAGCGACCTGTGCCGATATCGGCATGTCGACGCCGCGCGCCGCAGCAAGTTCGACGAGCGCCGCCGCTGTCAGCGCGCCTTCCGCAAGCTTGCCACCGCTCGCTTCCGCAATGCCGAGCCCACGTCCGAGCGCTTCGCCAAAGGCATAGTTACGTGACTTCAGCGAACTTGCCGTCAGCACGAGATCGCCAAGGCCGGAGAGGCCCATCAGCGTCTGGGCCTCGGCCCCATAGGCCTTGGCAAAGCGCATCAGTTCGGCAAAACCGCGCGCCACCAGGGCGGCGCGAGCGCTTTCGCCAAGGCCGCGACCGATCACGGCTCCGCAGGCAATGGCAAGCACGTTCTTGGCCGCGCCACCGATCTCGACACCGCGTACATCCGTGCCGTGATAAACCCGGAAGGTGCGGCCCGAGAGAGTTGCGGCCAACGCTTCGGCGATGACAGCATCGGCGCTGGCCAGGACGACGGCGGTAGGCAGCCCGCGCGAGACATCATCGGCGAAGCTTGGGCCAGAGAGCACCGCGAAGGGCTGGCGCGGCAAAAGATCAGTGATGAGATCGCCCAGAAACAATCGGCTCGCCCTGTCGATACCTTTGGCGCAGAGCACCAATGGCGTGCCCGGTCTGAGCACCAGACCGAGGGCCTCGGCCATGCTGGCGGCGCTCTGCGCGGGTGTGACCAGCAGCACGGCGCGGGCGGTTGCGGCGCGGGCAAGATCCGCAGTCGGTGTGACGGCTGGCTCCAGTTTCACACCCGGCAGGCGGCGTACATTCTCACGGCTGGATGCCATGTCGCTGGCATGGTCCGGATCGCGTGCGATCAGCGTGACCTCTCGCCCGGCGCGGGCTGCGGCATTGGCGAGCGCCGTGCCCCAGGCTCCGGCCCCAACGACGGCAATGTGCTGAAACAGCGTCATGATGCGACTTCGGTCTCGGGCAGATCAACGGAAGCGGGAAGCTTGGCCTCAAGCGGCCAACGCGGGCGCGGCGGCGCATCAAGGCCGTCAATCAGCCCAAGTCGCAGGCGTTCGATGCCGGCCCAAGCGATCATTGCGCCATTGTCGCCGCACAGTTCAAGCGGGGCAGCGACCAGCCTGAGACCGGCCTCGGTGGCGAGCCGCGTCAGGCCACGCCGGATGGACTGGTTGGCGGCGACGCCGCCCGCCACCACCAGGCAGGTCGGCTTGCCGTGGTGTGACCGGAACATCTTCAGCCCAACGCGGGTTCGCTCCACCATGACATCGACCACGGCGGCCTGGAACGAGGCGCAGAGGTTCCGCACGCTCTCGTCCGACAGTGGCGCGACGCGCTCGGCGGCCAGCCTGACCGCGGTCTTGAGGCCTGACAGCGAAAAGTTTGGTTCAGGCCTTCCATGCATCGGGCGTGGGAAGTCGAACGCCTCGGGGTCACCATCCAATGCCTCACGCTCGACCGAGGGCCCGCCCGGATAGGGCAGCGAGAGCATTTTGGCGACCTTGTCGAAGGCCTCTCCCACGGCATCGTCGATCGTGGTGCCAAGCCGGACATAGTCGGCAACGCCGCGCACCGCGAGAAGCTGAGTGTGCCCTCCGGAAACAAGGAGAAGGAGGTAGGGAAAGGCGACTTCATCAGTGAGGCGGGCGGTCAGCGCGTGCGCTTCAAGATGATTGACGGCAAGAAAAGGCTTCCCCGAGACCAACGCGAGCGCCTTGGCCGTGGTCAGCCCCACCATGACGCCACCAACCAGGCCGGGACCGGCGGCGGCGGCGATGCCATCGAGATCGCTGAGCTCGCATCCGGCCACTTTCAGCGCCCGCTCGACAATCCGGTCGAGCACGTCAAGATGGGCACGGGCTGCAATCTCCGGCACCACCCCGCCATAGGCCGCATGCGCTGCAATCTGGCTCAGGATTTCATTCGACAGGATGCGCGGACGACCCGTTTCTCCAAGCTCGACGACGCTGGCGGCGGTTTCGTCGCAGGTTGTCTCAATTCCAAGGACACGCATCCGTAGTATTCCCATGTGCGCCGCGAAAGCGCCCTTGCCGGGCGTTCAGGGCTGGAAACTCTATAGTCTGCTCCGCTAGAGTGTCCAACAGCCGCCACGACGTGTTGTGCGCGGCTGGCATGAGAACTGGACTTTGAGATGACCCTGATCCTGCAGATCGACAAACCACTGGTGCTGGGCACACGCGGCAGCCCGCTGGCGCTGGCGCAAGCGCATGAGCTGGCAGGGCGGCTGAGCACCGTTCTCAAGCGGCCTGTGACCGATTTTCCGCTCGATATCATCAAGACAACGGGCGATTCGATTCAGGACCGCGCGTTGTCGGAAGCTGGTGGCAAAGGGCTTTTCACCAAGGAGATCGATGCGGCGCAGCTCGCCGGCAAGGTCGACATCGCGGTGCATTCGTCAAAGGACCTGCCGACGGAACTGCCGC
>JBOFFB010000017.1:0-2010 GCA_051648385.1 Allobosea sp. | reverse complement strand
CCTGTTTTTCAAATGGATCAAGCAGCACCTGCGCATCAAGGCTTTTTTCGGCACCTCGGAAAATGCCGTCAAAACCCAAATCTGGATCGCGATCGCCGTCTACGTGCTCGTCGCCATCATCAAAAAGCGCCTGGACGTGCCGGCATCGCTCTACACAATTTTGCAGATTCTCAGTCTGACACTCTTTGAAAAAACACCACTCGATCAATTGCTTGACGACATCCCAGGTAAGAGGGGCAAAACCGGTGGCGGTATGATTTTCCGATTCTCAGGACGGCACGAGTCAGATTCATTCTGGGAATGGTGCCGCCTACCGACCTCGATGGCCTATCGCACGCCGATCTGAAAAGCTTGGTGCTGAAGCTGTTCGAAGAGGTGGCGGAGTTGCGGCGGACAGTTGCGGCGCAACGCGATGAGATTGCCCGGCTCAAAGGTGGCCCCGGCCGGCCGAACATCAAACCCAGTGGCATGGACAAGGCGACCGAGCCGAAGCCGCCCCCGACGGCTGCGGGCGAGCCGCGCGCGACGGGCAGCAAGACCTCGAGGCTTTCGATCCACGAGGAGCGGACCGTCAAACTCGCGGCCCCGCCGCGCGGCTCTCGCTTCAAAGGCTACACGAATTTTGTGGTGCAGGATCTGGTGATCCGTCCGCACGTCGTGAATTTCCGTTGCGAGCGCTGGCAAACGCCGGACGGCGACACGATGACAGCGCCGCTGCCGGCCGGCATCAGCGGGCATTTCGGGCCGGACCTGCGCCGCTTCGTGCTCGCTCAATACCATCAGGGGCAAGTCACGGTGCCGCGGCTGCTCGCGCTGGTGCGGGCGTTCGGCATCGTCATCTCCAAGCGGCAGCTCGTGCGTCTGCTGATCGCCGGCCAGGACGGTTTCCTCGACGAGGTCCGCGACGTGCTGCGCGCCGGGCTTTCCAGCGCCCCCTGGATCACGGTGGACGACACAGGCGCTCGTCACAAGGCCGCGAACGGCTTCTGCACGCAGATCGGCAATGAACACTTCGCCTGGTTCGGCACCACGGATTCGAAGAGCCGCCTCAACTTCCTCCAACTGCTGCGCGCCGGCCACGGCGATTATGTCGTCAATGCCGAGGCGCTGGCCTACATGCGCCAACGCGCCCTGTCCGGGCCGGTGATCGCCCGCCTGGCCGAACATCCCGAGCGGGTCTTCACCAGCCAGGTCGCCTGGACCGCACATCTCGACCGACTCGGCATCTCGGCTCTCGAAGTCAACCCCGATCCGGTCATGGTCGCCACCGAGGGCGCCTTGTGGGGCAGCGTCAAGGCGCATGGCTTCCTGCCCGACACCGTCATCGTCAGCGATGACGCCGGGCAGTTCAACGTCGGCCCGCACGGCCTGTGCTGGGTCCATGCCGAGCGCCTCGTTCACAAGCTCGATACCTTCACCGATGAGCAGCGTGAGGCCCAGCGCCGAATGCGCGCGCTGATCTGGCGGTTCTATCGCGATCTCAAAACCTATCGCCAGCATCCGACCCGCCAGCGCAAGGCCGCCCTGCGGGCACGGTTCGACCGCATCTTCACGCGCAAGACCGGCTTCGTCACCCTCGACCGCCTGCTCGCACGGCTCCATGCCAACAAGCACGAATTGCTGATGGTCCTCGATCGACCCGAAATCCCACTGCACACCAACGGTTCGGAAAACGACGTCCGCTGCCAGGTCACCAAGCGAAAGATCAGCGGCGGCACAAGAAGCGACACCGGGCGCGACTGCCGCGACGCCTTCCTCGGCCTCAGCAAGACCTGCGCAAAACTCGGAATCACATTCTGGGAATATCTCGGCTCACGGCTGGCAGTGCCCAACCACACCGAAATCCCGTACTTGCCGACAATTGTCAGGCATCGCTGCGCCACCGCCTGACTGCCCCGACTTTTGCCCCTCTTACCACATCGATAGAGTAGCCTGTTAAGCCTCGCGCGTGGGCGAACGGCCACGAGTCCGAAATCCATACTCCACGATCGCCTTCATGGTTTCAGGATA
>JBOFFB010000016.1:0-6092 GCA_051648385.1 Allobosea sp. | reverse complement strand
CTTCCCACGCGTCCGGCGCGCCGGGGATGACACCGGTGAGCCTGATATATTTTTCATGTCAGCCCACACCCTCAGTTTTCTTTGGGATCAAGCGCATCGCGCAAGCCATCGCCGAGGATGTTGAAGCCAATCACCACGAGGCAGATGGCGATGCCGGGCGAGATCGACATCCATGGTGCCTGCTCCATGAAGTTCTTGGCGGTGTTGAGCATCGATCCCCATGAGGCCTGCGGCGGTTGCTGACCGAGGCCGAGGAAGGACAGCGAGGCTTCCAGGATGATCGCCTGCGCCATGAACAATGACGATTGCACCAGGATCGGCGGCAGTGTGTTGGGTGCAAGGTGGCGGATAAGGATGACACTATCGCGCACCCCGACTGCGCGCGCACCCTCGATGTAGTCCTCAGCCTTGACGCTGATCGCCTGCCCACGCGCCAGCCGGATGAAGATCGGCACGGCGGACAGGCCAATCGCGATCATGGCGTTGGTGAGCGAAGGGCCGAGAATTGCCGCGAAGGCAATGGCGAGGATGAGGAAAGGGCAGGCCAGAAGCGCCTCGGTGATGCGGCTGACGATGATGTCGAGCCAGCCGCCATACCAGCCTGCGCTGAGTCCGATCGGCACGCCGATGCAGACGGCGATCAGCACCGAGACGACGCCCGCCATCAATGAGGCCCGCGCGCCGTAGAGCAGGCGCGAAAGGATATCTCGCCCGATCTCGTCGGTGCCCAGCCAGTAGAGGGCCGAGGGTGGCTTGCGGATCAGCAGGAAATTGACCTTGTTCGGATCGAATGGTGCGATCAGCGGGGCCAGCAGAGCCAAGGCAAGGAACAACCCGACGATAACGCCGCCGATCCATGCGGCGCGGCTCCGCTTGAGCTTGCCCCAGACGCGGCTCTGCCTGGGCTCGAGCGCATCGGCATTCGGTGTTGCAACCACGACCGACATCAGCGCCCCCTCAGTCGTGGATTGACGACGATGTAGAGCATGTCGGCGATCAGGTTCATCGCGATGAAGCCGATGGCGGTGCACAGCACTACGCCCTGCACCACGCCATAGTCGCGGTTGAACACCGCATCGACGATCAGTTTGCCGAAACCGGGGATGGTGAAGACCTGCTCGGTCAGCACCGCACCGGCCAGCAGCTCACCGAACAGGATGGTCGACAGCGTGATCACCGGAATGAGTGCATTACGCAGCGCGTGCTTGTTGATGACCACGTTCTCGGTCAATCCCTTGGCGCGGGCAGTACGGACATAGTCGGAGCGCAATACTTCGAGCATGGCTGAACGGGTATGGCGCATGATGAAGGCTGCGAGCCCTGTGCCGAGCACGAAAGCCGGCATGATCAGCGTCTCGATCGCACCCAGCGGATCCGAGAAGAATGGCACGTAGCCTGAAGCGGGGAGCCAACGCAACTCGACCGCGAAGATGAGGATCATGACGATGCCGAGCCAGAAATTCGGGATCGACAGGCCTGACAAAGCCACCGCGCTGGCGGCATAGTCAACCGATGTGCCCTTGCGGACCGCGGCAATGATGCCGGCGGGCAGGCCGATGGCGAGGGCTACCAGCATGGATGCCAGCGCGAGCTGCAGTGTCACAGGCAGTTTTTGCAGGATGAGGCCCAGCACCGGCTCGCCCGTGCGCAGAGAGCGCCCGAACTCGCCCTGCATCACCTGCCAGAGCCAGGCGAAATATTGCGTGATGATCGGATCATCCATGCGGTAGATTTCGCGCAGGCGGGCGATGGTCTCGGGGTCGCGTTCCTCGCCTGCGATGACGAGGAACGGATCACCCGGCAGCGCGTGCTGCAACGCGAACACAAGCAGCGACACGATGAACAGTGTCGGGATCGCGATCAGCACGCGGTTGAGGATGAGCTTCAGCATGGGTCAGGTGCTCGGCGCGCTGCGCGCAGGACAATGTCTGGATTCCGGGTTCTCATCCGCTATCGCTCCTGAGCCCCGGAAATGCGCTGGGCATGGAGCGCGTTTCCGGGGCCATGCAGCGCCGGCGGAATGGAACCCGGAATCCAGAACATGTGTTCGCCGAAGGCGTCCATTCCACTCACTGCCGCTTCATTCCGCCGAGCCGGATCATGCCGTCGGGGTGGATCTGGAAGCCGGAGATGCGGGCCGAGGTCGCGTAGTACCAAGGCTGATTGTAGAGATACATCACCGGGATTTCGTCCTGGGCGATGGTCTGCACAGCATCATAGAGCTTCTTGCGCTCTTCCAGAGTGTAGACGGCACGGGCCTCGTTCAGCATCCGGTCGACCCCAACATTGGAATACTTGCCGTCGTTCTGGCCGCCGCCCGTGGTCCAGAACGGATGCACGTTGCCGTCAGGATCGATGCGGCCAGACCAACCCACACGGCTGAGCTGGAACTTGCCTTGCTGCTGGTCACGCAACTGGGTGGCGAACTCCATCGAGCGCAGCGAGACATCAAAGCCCGCCTCCTGCACCATGGCCTGGATGACCTGGCCGAGCTGGGCATCGACGGGATTGTTGGTGACCATCATTTCGAGCTTGAACGGGCCGGTGACGCCAGCCTCACGTAGCAGGGCACGGGCTTTGGCCACGTCGCGCTTTGTCACCCCGAGATCCTTGCGGAAATACGGGCTTGATGGCGGGAAGGGCTGCATGGTCGGCGGGTGAGTGTTCTCAAACACGACCTGGTTGATCACCTCACGGTCGATGGCCAGTGAGAACGCCTGCCTGACACGCTTGTCCTTGCTGAACGGGCTGTTGGCAGCGTCGCCATTGGCGTGGTTGAGCGTCAGGCCCTGATAGCCGAGGCCGGGTGTGAACAGCACGCGCAGGGTGCGGTCAGTTTGCGCCGATTTCACGTCGGTGGCCGCCAGCCGCTCCAGCATGTCGAGCTCGCCCGAGCGCAGGTTGGCAAGACGCACGGTGGTGTCGGGGATCGAGCGGTAGATGATGTGGTCGAAGCTGTAGTTCGCCGCCTCCCAGTGATCGGCAAACTTGTCGAGGACGATGCGGTCATTCTGCACGCGTTCGACGAAGCGGTATGGCCCGGTGCAGACCGGACGCGCGCCGACATCACCCGCGAAGGTGGCCGGGGACAGCATCATGCCGGCGCGGTCGGCAAGCTGGCTCAACAAGGTGGCATCGCGCTGCTTGAGCTTGATGGCGATGGTCAGGGGATCAACCACCTCGACGCTGTCGACAGTGGCGAGTTCGGAGCGGCGCAGACTCTCTGGCAGCGTGCGGGCACGGTCGAGGTTGGCCTTGGCGGCAGCGGCATCGAGCGCGGTACCATCATGAAACTTGACGCCCGCGCGCAGCTTGATGGTGGCGGTCAGCCCATCGGCGGAGAAGCTCCACTCGGTGGCAAGGCGCGGTACCAGTTGAAGATCGGCCGAGGCATCAAACAACTTGTCGCACAGGCCCTTGAAGACGATGCGGCCGACGAAGGTGCGGGCCCGGTGCGGATCGAGCATGTCAGGGTCTTCCTGCAGGCCGATGCGCAGCACCGATTGCTGGGCGCTGGCGGGGGTGGCGGCCAACGCTGCCAGGCCAAGAGCGAGAGCTGACGTTGCAAAAAGAGAAGCAGTCTTGCGCATGTCGTTGTTTCCTTTGGCGGCAGTACAAAACACTCAGATCAAAAGCTAAGCCGACTTGGGGCAGGTGTCGAGCAGCATCAAAGCCACGCGCCCCCTGCGTGAAATGCAGGCCGGTTTCACGCCGGTCGGCGACTACTGGCTTCGGCAAACAAGGCGATCCGCTTTTGACGGAGCGTGTTGCTTGCAGCAACAGGGAGCACGTCCTGTGCCGAGAGTTCAGCGGCGCGGTGGCAGGCAACCGCATGGCCGGCCGCGATCTGGCCAAGGGCTGGCTTGGCGCTGCTGCATATGGCGATGGTGTGGGGACAACGGGTGTGGAAACGGCAACCCGGTGGCGGATTGGTGGGCGATGGCGGATCGCCTTCCAGTAGCGGAGTATCCCGGCGGGCCGACGGGTCCTGCGCCGGGATCGCCTGCATCAGGGCGCGGGTATACGGGTGGGCCGGAGCCTCGAACAGCGTCTCGACATCGGCCATCTCGACGATCTCGCCGAGATACATCACCGCGACACGATCGGCGGTGTGCCGGACTACGCCAAGATCATGAGACACCAGAAGCATCGTCAGGCCGAGCTCGGCGCGCAGGTCTTCGAGCAGGTTGATGATCTGGGCACGGATCGACACATCGAGCGCCGACACCGGTTCATCACCGAGCACCAGCGTTGGTCGTGAGGCGAGCGCACGCGCGATGCCGATGCGCTGGCGCTGGCCACCGGAGAATTCGTGTGGGTAGCGGGTCGCATGGTCCGGCAGCAAACCCACCAGAGCAAGCATGTGGGCAACCTCGCGGGCCACATCCGCGCCCTTCGCCAGACCATGCGTGATGATCGGCTCCGCCACCAGCTCGCCAACCGTCATGCGCGGATTGAGCGACGAGAACGGGTCCTGGAAGACAATCTGCATGTCTCGGCGCAAGGCTCTCAGCGCCTCTGGTCGGGCCGCCGTCACGTCCGTGCCATTGAAGATCACCTGCCCGGCATCGGGCTCGATGAGCCTCAGCAGCAGTCGCGCAAGAGTGGACTTGCCACAGCCGGATTCGCCGACGATGGCAAAGGTTTCGCCGCGCCTGATCTCCAGCGAAACATCGTCGACGGCGCGCACCAGAGGCTCCTTGCTGAAAAGGCTGCGCTTGCCGCCGAAATGCTTGCTGACATGGCGGGCGCTCAGGATCACATCGGCAGTCATGCGGCAGTGCCCAGGGTAGCGTGATTTTCGATAGGAGCCTTGAAACAGGCCACCGAATGGTCCGGGCCAAGTATGGTCAACGGCGGAACCTCAGACCGGCAGGTTGCGTCTGCGAAAGGGCAGCGCGTGGAAAAACGACAGCCCTTCGGCCACTGAGCAGGCGGCGGCACGGCACCCGGGATCGAGGTCAGCCGCGACTGACGCTGGCCGAGCGAAGGCAGCGAGCCCATAAGCCCGATGGTGTAAGGGTGCTGCGGATCATTGAAGATATGCTCCGCCGAGCCCTGTTCGACGATCCGGCCAGCATACATGACGGCCACGTCGTCCGCCACCTCGGCGACCACGCCAAGATCATGCGTCACCAGCACCATGGCCGTGCCGGAACCGCGCTGCAGGTCGCGCACAAGGCGCAGGATCTGAGCCTGAATGGTAACATCCAGCGCCGTCGTCGGCTCGTCTGCGATCAGCAGGCGCGGGCTGTTGGCCAGCGCCATGGCAATCATCACACGCTGGCGCATGCCGCCAGACATCTGGTGAGGATAGGCGTCCATCCGGCTTTCGGGCGAAGGGATCCGCACCTGCTGCAAGGCCCCGATGGCAAGCCGCCGTGCCTCGGCCACATCAACCTTGCGGTGGCGCTCGATCACCTCGGTGATCTGATCGCCGATGGTGAAGGCCGGATTGAGCGAAGTCATCGGCTCCTGAAAGATCATGGTGACTTTGTCGCCGCGCAGATCGGAGAGTTCGGCAGCGTCAAGTGCAAGCAGATCGCGGCCCTCGAAGATGATGCGACCTGACGTGATCCTGGCGGGCGGGCGGGCCAGCAGCCCGATCAGCGAGAGTGACACAATCGACTTGCCGCAACCAGACTCGCCGACCAGGCAGAGCGTGCGGCCGGCACCGACGCTGAACGACACCTTGTCGACAAGGCTGAATCCGTCAGGCAAGCCAGCAAAGGTGATCGACAGGTCTTCGACCCGGAGAACCGGGGCCGGGAATGCTGTGACGGCTTGCGGGCCAGGACCCGGTTCAATCTTCATGACAAGGTACCCTTCATGCTCGCTGAGCATGCCGGAACACGCAGCAATCCCCATGCCTGTTCATGCGGCGGCGCGCCGGGCTGGCTGCCATGCGGCATACCAGCGCTTGAACAGGGTCAGTTGCTCGGCTGCAAAAGCTTTCTGGCTGGCGGACAGCTCATCGGTCGGGTTGAAATGCAGCGCGTATTCAGGGTTACCCTCCAGCACCATCAGGTGCTTGAAGTAGAGCACCAGGTCGACGCCTTCGTCGAAGACCGAGAGTACATGCAGCGCATCTT
>JBOFFB010000015.1:0-5449 GCA_051648385.1 Allobosea sp. | reverse complement strand
TCCGCCGGATATGCGGGGTCTTGTGCAGCCTTTGCCAGCGCCAGCATGTTCGAGCCGGAGCCCGAAATCAGCACGGCAGTGCGTGTGCGCATCACAGTTTCAGCGCACCAGTGAAGCTGACCTTGTTTCCGGCTTCGTGTGGCACGATCTCGCCGAATACGAATGAGCGCTTGTTCTCGTCGTCCAGTGCCTTGCGCACAGCTTCGACCTTGTCAGGCTCGACCACCGCGATCATGCCGACGCCGCAGTTGAAGGTGCGCAGCATCTCCGCCTGTGCGATGCCGCCGGTGCGTGCAAGCCAGCCGAAGATCGGCGGCAGGTTGATGGTGCCAAGGTCGAGCCTTGCGCCGAGCCTGTCAGGCAACACGCGCGGGATGTTGTCCGGAAACCCGCCGCCGGTGATATGGGCCAGCGCCTTGATCGCACCGGTCGAGCGAATGGCATGCAGCAGCGGTTTCACATAAATGCGGGTGGGCGTCAGGAATGCGACTTCCATGCTCAAGCCTGGCGCAAACGGTGCTTCGGCGCTCCATGACAGGCCGGACATGGCCACCACCTTCCGTGCCAGCGAGTAGCCATTTGAGTGCAGCCCGGAGGAGGGCAGCCCGAGAATGACATCACCAGCCTTGATGTCCGCGCGCGGCAGCAGCGTCCCGCGTTCGGCGGCACCGACGGCAAAGCCAGCCAGATCGTAGTCGTCCTCGGCATAAAGCCCCGGCATTTCGGCGGTTTCGCCGCCGATCAGGGCACAGCCCGCAATCCTGCAGCCATCCGCAATGCCCTTGACGATGTCGACGCCGGTTTGCGGCGTCAGCTTGCCGGTGGCGAAATAATCGAGAAAGAAAAGTGGCTCGGCACCCTGCACGATGATGTCGTTGACGCACATGGCTACAAGATCGATGCCGATTGTGCTGTGCTTGCCGGTTTCGACGGCAATCTTGACCTTGGTGCCGACGCCGTCATTGGCCGCAACCAGGATCGGGTCGGAGAAGCCCGCCGCCTTGAGATCGAACAGGCCACCAAAACCGCCAATCTCGGAATCTGAACCCGGACGACGCGTGGCGCGGACCAGCGGCTTGATCGCTTCGACCATGGCGTTGCCAGCATCGATGTCGACACCGGCCTGAGCGTAGGTCAATCCGTTTCCGTCTGATTTTGACATGCCGCATTTACTCCATTTGCGCGAGGGATAGAAAGACCGGTGGCGGCCCGCAAGCAGGAAAGCTCTCGTCACGTCGAATTTCGCTGACTAATCTGTGGAATCGGCGGAGGAAGGGCCGGAGAGTCATATGACCATTCCAAATTTCATCACCATCGGGCGCCTGATCATCGTGCCTGTGGTCATCATGATGATCGTGCAGGGCAGTTGGGATGTCGCCTTCGGGCTGTTTGTCATCGCCGGTGTTTCGGACGCGGTCGATGGCTTTCTTGCACGCCGCTTCAATATGCGCAGCGAGCTTGGTGCCTATCTGGACCCTATGGCGGACAAGGCGCTGCTGGTTTCCATCTATCTCACGCTGGCCATTGTCGGGATCATCCCGGCATGGGTGGCGATCCTTGTGATCTCGCGCGACATCATGATCGTCTCGGCGGTCGTGCTCTCTTGGGTGCTGGACAATCCTGTCGAAATGCGCCCATTCCTTGTCAGCAAGCTCAATACGTTCGCGCAGATCGCATTTGCCGCTGCGCTGCTGGCGGCCAAGGCCTTCGGTGTGACGCTGGGCATGTGGTTCGAACTCTCGATGTGGACGATTGCGGCGTTGACGGTGGCTTCGGCAGGTGCCTATCTGGCATTCTGGATCAGGCACATGGCGGGTGAAGACGCCTGATGCGAAGCTGAGTGGGCCACCAACAATGACATTGCAGAAACAGATTGGCTTCTGGCTGGCGGCTTTTGGCGTGCTGGTGCTGTCGCTCTACGTGCTGGCGGATGTGCTTTTGCCATTTGTCGCAGGCTTGGTGCTGGCCTATCTGCTGGACCCCGTGGCCAGTTGGTTCGAGCGGCGCGGCATCAGCCGCCTGTGGGCCACGATCTTCATCCTGTCGATGTTCATCCTGCTGTTCGTGCTGTCGCTGGTGCTGCTTTTGCCAGTCCTGGCGCAGCAACTCTCCGTATTCATCGCGCGGTTGCCGACCTATGTGTCGCAATTGCAGGCTATCGCCAGCGAGCGCGGCGGGCCGTGGCTGCAATGGCTGGGCCTGGGTTCCGGGATGGGCGACGCGCAGAAGGTGATTTCCG
Source organism: Allobosea sp. (assembly GCA_051648385.1). Taxonomy (GTDB): domain Bacteria; phylum Pseudomonadota; class Alphaproteobacteria; order Rhizobiales; family Beijerinckiaceae; genus Allobosea. The sequence continues at coordinate 3,210 of JBOFFB010000015.1, read as the reverse complement.
ATTTCGCGGGACAGGCTGCTGCCTGGGCCGCAAAGGTCGGTCAGTCGGCTCTGGCGGGCGGGCAGGCCATTGCAGGCATTGTCTCGCTTCTGGTGATCACGCCGGTGGTCGCATTTTACCTGCTGGTTGACTGGGACAGTATGGTCAGCGCGATCGATGACTGGCTGCCGGTTCGCCACAAGAGCACCATCCGCAGCCTTGCCGCACAGATGGATGGTGCCATTGCGGGCTTCATTCGCGGGCAGGCGCTGGTCTGTGTGCTGCTTGGCTCTTTCTATGCCGTGGCATTGTGGACGATGGGTCTCAATTTCGGGGTGCTGATCGGCATTGTCTCTGGCTTTCTCAGCTTCATTCCCTACGTCGGTTCTATCACCGGACTGCTGCTTGCTGTCGGCGTAGCGCTTGTCCAGTTCTGGCCAGATTGGAAAATGCCGATGGTCGCTTTTGCGATCTTCGTGTCGGGGCAGTTCGTGGAAGGCAATTTCCTGTCGCCGAAACTGGTCGGGGAGGCGGTCGGACTGCACCCGGTCTGGCTCATGTTCGCACTCGTCGCGTTCGGTTCGCTGTTCGGCTTCGTCGGGTTGCTGCTGGCAGTGCCCCTTGCCGCGATGATCGGCGTGCTGTCCCGCTTCGCGCTCGGGCAATATCTGGCCAGCCCACTTTACAGCGGTGTGCCGAAGCGCGCCGGGGTGAGCGCGCCTGATGCCTGATGCTTCCAAACCGGATATCATCAAGCCTGCGCAACTCGCTCTTGAACTTGAGGGCGAGCCTAGCTACGGCGCAGAGGATTTTCTCGTCGGGCCCTCCAACGAGGATGCCTATGGCTTGATTGAAAGCTGGCCTGCATGGGCTGATCCCGCGTTGGTCCTGATCGGCCCGGAAGGGTCAGGCAAAACCCATCTCGCCGCCATCTGGGCGCGGGTGTCGCATGCCTGGCGCGTGCCGATTGGCGAGGTGAAAGGCACCCGCGTGCCGGAGTTGGCCTCAGGCGGAGCGCTCGTCATCGAAGACTGCGAGCGTGGCCCGGTTGATGAAGCAGCGCTGTTCCACTTGCTCAACCTGATCCGTGCGCGCTCAGGCTCGGTTATGCTCACAGCCCGCAGCGCGCCCGATCATTGGGGCATTGTCACCCCCGATCTCGTTTCGCGGCTTCGGCTCGCGCCGATTGTGCAGATCCAGCATCCGGATGATGCACTGCTCAAAGCGCTCTTGGTCAAACTTTTCCTCGACCGCCAGCTAATCGTTGACACCAGTGTGATCGATGCGGTGGCGCTGCGCATTCCGCGCTCGTTCGCGCAGGCGAGGGCGGTGGTTCACGCCATCGACCGTGCCTCGCTTGAGCGCAGCCGCCGCGTTACCCGAGCCTTTGCCGCTGAATATGCCGACAAGCTGACCATGGCTGCAGAATAGGAAACCCACGCCATGTCGTCAGGTCGTCACAAAACTGTTGCAAACGCTGGTACGAGGAATTCAAAGAGCGGGAAACGTGTGATGTCTGAATCCGACAAAGCGGCAATTGAACCGCAGCCAGAGCCGGCAACGCCTGCAAAACCTGCAGTTGCGAAGGCTGTGCCAAAGCCTGCCGCCAAAACGCCTGTCGCCGTACCATCGGCCACAAAGGCAGCTGCCACAAACTGGCCGCGTGACCCAAAGCGTTTCATGAACCGCGAGTTGTCGTGGCTTCAGTTCAACCGCCGGGTCATGGAAGAGGCTTCTAACCGGAACCATCCGCTTCTCGAACAGTTGCGGTTCCTCTCGATTTCAGCCAGCAACCTGGACGAGTTCTTCATGGTCCGGGTGTCCGGCCTCATCGAACAACTCAAGGCAGGCATCACCGCGCCCAGCGATGATGGCCTGAGCCCGGCGCAGCAGCTGGAAAAGATCGGCGAGGCGGTGGGCTCCCTCACCGCTGATCAGCAGCGCCGCTGGAGCGAATTGAGCGGAGACCTCGCCAAGGCCGGGATTGTCATCGTCAAGCCAGCCGATGCCACCCGCCAGGACCTGATGTGGCTGGAGGATCACTTCCTCAACTACATTTTCCCGGTGCTGACACCACTTGCCATCGACCCTGCCCATCCTTTTCCATTCATTCCCAATCTCGGGTTCACGGTCGCGCTCGATCTTGTGCGCGCCCTCGACGGTCGTTCGCTGAATGCGCTGATCCGCATCCCGGCCCGCTTTGATCGCTTCGTCGAGCTTCCGGATGTCGGGCGCAAGGGCATCAACCGCTTCATCACCCTTGAGCATGTCATCGAGCTGTTCGTGGCCAAATTGTTCCCGGGTTACACTGTGCGCGGACACGGCGCTTTCCGCGTTGTGCGCGACACCGATCTCGACATCGAGGAAGAGGCCGAAGACCTGGTCCGCATGTTCGAGAACATGATCAAGCAGCGTCGGCGCGGCGTGGTGATCCGGCTTGAAATCGAGTCAATCATGCCCGAGCGCCTGCGAAGCATGATCGTCGGTGAACTCAAGGTCGAGAGCGACGAAGTTGTCGTCATTGATGGCATGATCGGTCTCAACGAGTTGTCGCAACTCGTTGGCGTAGATCGGCCCACACTCAAGTTCAAGCGTTATGAGGCCCGTTTTCCCGAGCGCATCCGCGACCATGGCGGCGATTGCTTTGCCGCAATCAGGCGCAAGGACATCGTTGTGCATCACCCATACGAGTCGTTCGATGTGGTCGTGCAGTACCTTCAGCAGGCGGCACGTGACCCGGATGTGGTCGCGATCAAGCAGACACTTTACCGCACCTCTTCTGACAGTCCGATCGTCAAGGCGCTGGCGGAAGCCGCCGAGGCTGGCAAATCCGTCACGGCCCTGGTCGAGCTCAAGGCCCGCTTCGACGAGGAGGCCAACATCCGCTGGGCGCGCGATCTGGAGCGCGCGGGCGTGCAGGTCGTCTATGGCTTTCTGGAGCTGAAGACCCACGCCAAGCTGTCATTGGTGGTGCGGCGCGAAGGCCCGCAGCTCGTGACATACTGCCATGTCGGCACGGGCAACTATCATCCGATCACGGCGCGCGTTTACACCGACGTGTCGTTCTTCACGGCCGATCCGGTCATCGGTCGCGATGTCGGGCGCATCTTCAATTTCATCTCCGGCTATGCCGAACCGCAGGAGCTTGAGGTCATGGCGGTGTCGCCGACCACGGCCAAGAAGCGCTTGCTGCAACATATCCACGAGGAAATTGTGCACGCCAAAGCGGGC
>JBOFFB010000014.1:0-1681 GCA_051648385.1 Allobosea sp. | reverse complement strand
GCTAGGCCTCGCCGCCATCGTTCTTGCCATCGGCGCAGGCCAGGTCGCGACCTCGATGCTGTCCGAGCCCCCACCGGCAACCGTGGCAAAGAGCGAGCAGACCAGCACCGAGCCGACAAAGGCTGAGCAACCCAAGCCGACGCAGCCCGCTGATCCGCGAAAGGCATCAAGCGCGGTACCGACGCGGGGCGAGACAAGCGCACCAGTAGCGCAACCAGCATTGCCCAAGGATCAGACATCGCTGATTCTGCCTGATGACAACGCATCCCGGAACTTGCCTGCCGCTGGAACCAGTGCGGAGACGACCGGTTCCGTCAAGCCTGCCGGGAGCGAAATGGCCGCATTGGCACCAGCCAGCACGGCTCCGGATGCGACGCGGTTCTCGGCAACGCCGGGATCGGTGACAAACCTTGGTGACCTGCCTTCGACCCTCGGCACGGCAGGTCTTCGCCGAGCCGCACAGGAGGGCAATGCTGCTGCTGTCTATGAGCTTGGTGTGCGCTCAACCGACGGTGCCGGGCCTGCACGCGACCACAAACTTGCACTGCGCCTGTTTGAACGGGCGGCTGCCGCTGGTTCAGGGCCAGCCCAGTTCCGGCTCGGCAATATGCACGAAAAGGGCATCGGCACGGCACGTGACGCCAAGCTGGCAACCACCTGGTATCGCCGTGCTGCAGACAAAGGCAATGCCAAGGCGATGCACAACCTTGCCGTGCTGATCGCGGAAGGCGCAGACGGCAAACCGGATTACAGTGAAGCTGCCAGGCTTTTCCGGCAGGCGGCCGAGTTCGGCATACGCGACAGCCAGTTCAATCTGGCGATCTTGCTCGGTCGCGGCCTCGGGGTCGAACAGGATCTGTTGCAGTCCTACACGTGGTTTGCGGTCGCGGCCCGGCAGGGCGATGCTGATGCCGGCAGCAAGCGCGACGAAGTCGGCTCGAAGCTGGCAGCAGCTGAGCTTGCGGCCGCGCGCAATGCCTCGCTGGCCTGGAAGGCGAAGACGCCGGACCCGATTGCCAATGAGGTTGCAGCACCGGCGGAGGGCTGGGATCCTGCGCCGCGCCAGCCCCAGCCGCGCACGCCGCCAAAACAGCGCGCAACCTGACGATCGCCGAACTTCTGCTTTGGAGAAAAATCGGCTTGCGCAGCCACGCATGACAAGGCACGGAGCGGGTTGAGCAGGAAAGGTTCATGAACAGTGTGCACAATGCGCACAACGTTTCATGACTTTCCGTCCAGCCAGGCACCGATATGCAGATTTACCTGCCGATTGCTGAGATGCCGATCAATGTCCTGTTGATCCTGGCCATGAGCGCGGCGGTCGGCTTCATCTCCGGGATGTTCGGCATCGGCGGCGGTTTCCTGATGACACCCTTGCTGATTTTTCTCGGCATCCCGCCGGGTGTTGCAGTTGCGACTGTGACAGGCCAGATCGCGGCATCCTCCATGACTGGCGTGCTGACCAACTGGCAAAGACGGCAACTCGATCCAAAACTTGCAGCATTCCTGATTGGCGGCGGTCTTGTCGGCACGGCGCTTGGCGTACTTGCGTTCAATGCGATCAGGCGCGCGGGGCAACTCGATGCCGTCATCACGATTTCCTACCTCGCCCTGTTCACGGTTGTCGGCGGCATGATGCTGTTTGAGAGCCTGAAATCATTGATCATGGCGCGTTCCGGCA
>JBOFFB010000013.1:0-2939 GCA_051648385.1 Allobosea sp. | reverse complement strand
ACAACCCGAAGCGCTGCACCGGAAACGTTGCCCGGAAGACGGTGTGGACCGCGAACCAGATCGCGAGATTCAGGATCACGCCAACGACCGCGGCCGTGATGGCGGACAACGCGCCTGCGAGCGCCTTGTTGCCGCGCATGGTTTCGATGAACGGCGCGCCCAGAAATATCCAGAGAAAGCACGGCGTGAACGTCACCCATGTCGCGAGCAGACCGCCAAGCGTTCCTGCAACCATAGGCGACAGTGTGCCCGGGTCACGGAAGGCCGCCATGAAGCCCACGAACTGAAGCACCATGATCAGTGGGCCCGGCGTTGTTTCCGCCATGCCGAGGCCATCCAGCATTTCGTGCGGCTTTAGCCAGTGATAATTCTCGACCGCCTGTTGCGCGACATAGGCCAGCACGGCGTAGGCACCGCCGAACGTGACCATGGCCATCTTGCTGAAGAACACCGCGATCTGCGTAAAGACGTTGACGTTACCCAACAGCAAGATCAGCAGAGCCACCGGGATCAGCCACAGCAGCAGCCAAACCGCCGCAACCCGAAGCGAACGCGCTACGCTCGGGCGCGCGTGCTGCGGCAATTCATCGCCGAGCAGGCTGTCCACCAAGGCTGTGGACTTCTCACCGCCGTGTCCGCCACCCACAGCGAACGCGGCAAGGCTTGCGCGGCCACCGAAATAGCCAATCAATCCGGCGATCAGGATAATCACCGGAAATGGCACATTGAAGAAAAAGATCGCAACGAATGCGGCAGCGGCCAGTGCCTGCATGATGCGGTTCTTGAGCGCCCGCTTGCCGACACGGAATACCGCCTGAATGACGATCGCGAGCACAGCCGCCTTAAGGCCAAAAAACAGCGCGGCGACAAATGCCACATTGCCGAATGCTGCGTAGATATAGCTCAGCGCCATGATGGCGATGACGCCCGGCACAATGAACAGTCCGCCGGCGACGATGCCGCCGCGGGTACGATGCATCAGCCAGCCAATGTAGGTCGCAAGTTGCTGCGCCTCCGGGCCGGGTAACAACATGCAATAATTCAGCGCATGCAGAAACCTGCTCTCCGAAACCCAGTGCTTCTCTTCGACGAGAATGCGGTGCATGACCGCGATTTGTCCGGCCGGCCCGCCGAAGCTGAGCAAGGCTATTCGCAGCCAGACCCAGAACGCTTCCCTCAGACTCGGAAAACCGGGCGCGCTTCGTTCCGCCGAAATCGAAGATGTTGTGGCAATCCCAGTCACGTTCTCACTCTTGTCTCGTGAGACAGCCAGTTGGGCATCTCGCCGGTCCCCCTACCAGTGACAGGGCGCATCGTACAGGATTCATGGCGGCTTTAATCTCTTTCAGGTACTCAGATCACGTCTCCGAGGGGCCGCGGCTCTCTGTGGCCTGGTTCACATACCCCCATGCGGATTGGGGCTAGTGAGTTGCCGTCCTTCAAAGGAGGCAATCATGCAAAGCCCGATAGGAGAATCTACCCATTCCGGGTTCAGCAGTCGGCGCAACTGGACGGTGTGCTGGAGATGGTCCGTTTCGGTCCTGGCGATGGAATTTGCCCTCGTCATGGCCTTGATCGGATTCGCTGTGAACTCCCGCTCAGCCTCACCTGTCAAGGCATCCTCGCAGGTCGAACAGGCGCAGCAAACCCCGGCCTCTGGCCGCAAGGCGTGTCCGCTCGGTCATGCGCAGAAGACACGAAGCCTTTGACGGCCAATCCGGCCCATTCGGTTGACGCCTGTCCCTGGCCCCAGCGCTCTCAATCCTGCGAACGCTCCGCCATAACCTTCAACGAATCGACGTCGATAACGGTGATCGACCCCCGTTGAAGGCGGACCAGCTTCCGGTCAGCCCACTCGTGCAGCTGCTTGTTGACGCTCTCGCGCGACATGCCCAGCATCTCGCCAATTTCCTGCTGCGTGATGGTGATTTTCCTGTCCAGCGCAGCGCCCGGCTTGTCGATCAGCCTGATGAGTGCCTTGGCGAGCCTGCCCGACAAGTCGGGAAATATGACCTGTTCCACATGCTCGCTGATCCAGCGCAATCGGACGCAGAGCAGCTCTATCACTTTTGTTGCCAGCACAGGTTGGGCCGTCAGCAAGGCCAGAAAGTCCCTTCGATCAATGACAAACAGCTCGCAGTCCGCATTCGCGATCGCATCGGCAGTTCTGGCTAGCCCATCGAGAACCGCGATCTCGCCGAACATTTCTCCCGCATCGACCATGTTGAAAATGGCGCCGCGGCCGTCGGCGGATGAGACGCCGATCTTTACTGTGCCGCTGATGATGAAGAAGAGGCTTTGGCCCGGATCCCCTTTCACGAAGATTGTTGCGCCGCGTTTGAAGGTTCTCTTTTTTGCGTAGTGGCACAACTGATCCAGCGCATCGGCTCCGAGATCTCGAAACAGAGGATGGTTGCGCAAGACATTCGTCTTGTCGCCAGCGGATCGGGCTGCTGCGGGCGTGTCGTCCTGAAGCATCGGTATTTGGCCTGGTTACAAAATGAATAAACTTTTCCGGTACGGCGAACCTCACGATACGCCGAAACAGAGCAATGCATGCTTCGTTGAAATTTCAATCAAATGCAGCACCGGAGCAATGCCCCCTGTAATACAATCGCGGTATCCCCCTGGCTTATGGCCTATTTTTTGAGCGTCCGACCTCAGCACCGGGGCGAGTCCGTCTTGCTATTGCCAGAGGAACCCTTAAACCTAGCTCGGGCTCCAAAAACTGCGGGGCTGCCATGAGTACAGGGCAGCGTGGCTTGGTCGGCAGCACGGATCATCGCTGTAACTACTGCGGTTTCGTTATGGAACCGACTGCCCGGTTTTGCGGGGGCTGTGGACGCCCCAAGGCTCGTTCCAGCGAGACCGCATCGCACGCGCTCTCCTTTCTGCAATCGAACATCCCCACGGACCTTGCCGATCGCATCCTGCGCTCG
>JBOFFB010000012.1:0-7342 GCA_051648385.1 Allobosea sp. | reverse complement strand
CGGCGAAGCTCGCATCGTCGAACACCTTGTAGATCAGGCCCATGCGCTGCCCATCCTCGGCGGGCACGCGGTCTCCCGTCAGCGCCAGCGCCAGCGCCAGCTTCGAGCCGACAATGCGCGGCAGGAGCCAGGTGCCGCCCGCATCCGGGATCAGCGCGATCCTGGCGAAGGCCTGCTGGAAGTACGACGACTTTGCCGCCACCACGATGTCGCAGGCCAGCACGAGGTTGGCGGCCGCGCCCACCGCCGGGCCATTGATGGCGGCAACCGTGATCTTCGGATAGCTCATCAGGCGCAATGCCAGCGGGTTGTAGTCGCGTTCCAGCGGGGGCCCAAGATTGATGCGCCCGTTCTCATCCGTCGGCAGTTTCTCGGTCAAATCCTGTCCGGACGAAAACGCCCGACCCTGCCCGGTGAACATCACCACACGCACGCTGTCATCAGCCTCTGCCTTGTCGAGACCGGCGCGAATGGCTTCGAACATCGGTGCGGAGAAGGCATTCAGCTTCTCGGGCCGGTTGAGCGTGATCGTCGCGACACCGTTGCCGGAGGTGTAAAGTGCTGCTGAAGATGATGCGTCTGTCATGGCGGTGCCCATTTGGTTCAGGTGTGAACTATGCGACAGCGCCGTCATTTTTCCAAGCTGCAATCATGCAGGTGGTGGCCCATCCTTGGCGCGCCGCTTGCGGCCTTCGGCGAGCGCATGCACAGCGCCGCGCAAGGTGCGGCAGTCCTGCTCGCTCATCGCGAGACGATGCAGGATGTCGCGCAGGTTGCGGGCCATGATCTCGCGCTTGTCGGGCGGAAAGAAGCCGCCATGTTCAAGCTCGTCTTCGAGATAGTCGAAGAGCGAAACCACCATCTCCCGTGGGGCAGGGGGCTGCACCTCCGCGCTGAATGGCTTCACGTCGCCCTGCACGGCACGGAACCACTCATAGCCCATCAGCAGCACGGCCTGCGCCAGGTTCAGCGAGGCGAATTGCGGGTTGACCGGAAAGGTCACAATGGCATCGGCAAGGCTGATCTCGTCGTTCTCCAGCCCCGTGCGCTCGCGCCCGAACAGGATGCCGATGCCTTGGCCGCCGCCAATGCGAGAGGCCACCTCTGGCATCATCTCGGCAGGCGTGACGACGCGCTTCATCTGCCCGCGATTGCGCGCTGTGGTGGCGAAAACCATGTTGAGCCCCGCCACCGCCGCCCGGGTTTCGGGAAACAGCTTTGCCCCTTGCAGGATGTGCACTGCGCCGGACGCCGCCTGATGTGCACCCTTGGGCAGCCCGCCCGCCGTCGGCCAGCCATCGCGCGGCTTGACGAGGCGCAGGTCCGACAGCCCAAAATTCGCCATGGCCCGCGCCACCATGCCGATATTCTCGGCCAGTTGCGGCTCGACAAGTATGATGGCTGGGCCGCGCGCTGAAACGCCTGTTGCTGTGCTGTCGGTTCCGGAACCTGTCATGGCCGGGCCATAGACCATGGCGGCGTGATTGACGAGACCTTCCCAGCGAGGTGATGACAATAATCCGCTTCTGTAACGCTCAATCGAAAGCCGTGCTTGCCGCCAGCCGCTGGCCCGCGCTAGAGAGCGTGGCAACGGGTTCGTGCATAAAACACGCGGGCCTCAGCGCATTCCCCGCAGAAGGTCGTGTCCCATGCAGAAGATCAAGGTTGAAGGCACCGTCGTCGAGATGGACGGCGACGAGATGACACGCATCATCTGGCAATACATCAAGGACAAGCTGATCCACCCGTATCTCGATCTCAAGCTCGAGTACTATGACCTCGGCATCGAGGAGCGCGACCGTACCCGCGACCAGATCACCATCGACAGCGCCAACGCGACGAAGAAGCATGGCGTGGCCGTGAAATGCGCCACCATCACGCCGGATGAGGCCCGCGTGAAGGAATTCAATCTCAAGGAGATGTGGAAATCGCCGAATGGCACCATCCGCAACATCCTAGGCGGCGTGATTTTCCGCGAGCCTATCATCTGCAAGAACGTGCCGCGCCTGGTGCCGGGCTGGACGCAGCCGATCATCGTTGGCCGCCATGCCTTCGGCGACCAGTATCGCGCCACCGATTTCCGCTTCCCCGGCAAGGGCACGCTGACAATGAAGTTCGTCGGCGAGGACGGCAACATCATCGAACGCGAGGTCTACAAGTCTCCGGGCGCGGGGGTCGCACTGGCCATGTACAATCTCGACGATTCGATCCGTGACTTCGCGCGCGCATCGTTGAATTATGGTCTCAACCGGAAATTCCCGGTCTACCTGTCGACCAAGAACACCATCCTCAAGGTCTATGACGGACGCTTCAAGGACATCTTCGAGGAAGTTTTCGAGGCAGAGTTCAAGGCGAAGTTCGACGCGCTCAAGCTAACCTACGAGCACCGCCTGATCGACGACATGGTTGCTTCGGCGCTGAAATGGTCCGGCGGCTACGTCTGGGCCACCAAGAACTATGACGGCGACGTGCAGTCCGACATCGTGGCACAGGGTTTCGGCTCGCTTGGCCTGATGACCTCGGTGCTGATGACGCCCGACGGCAGCATCGTCGAATCAGAAGCAGCCCACGGCACCGTCACGCGCCACTACCGCGAGCACCAGAAGGGCAAGGAAACTTCGACCAACTCGATCGCATCCATCTACGCCTGGACCGGCGGCCTGAAGCATCGCGCCAAGCTCGACAACAACCTGGCACTGGCCAAATTCGCCGACACGCTCGAGAAAGTCTGCGTCGATACGGTTGAGGCCGGCCACATGACCAAGGACCTTGCGCTTCTGGTCGGTGCCGATCAGCGTTGGCTCTCGACCACGGGCTTCCTCGACAAGATCAGCGAAAACCTGACCAAGGCGATGACTGTCTGACGGGCAACGGCATCTGCACAACGTGAAAGGTCGGCATTGCGCCGACCTTTTTTCATTCAGATGGCAATAATCCGATCACACCTTGCAAGGTGTCCACTACTGTTGTCGCAAGACCTCATGCTGCCAGACTGCCCTCGATGGCTGCGATCGCATCATTTGCCTTCGCTCCATCCGGACCGCCTGCCTGTGCCATGTCACGGCGACCACCCCCGCCTTTGCCGCCGAGCGCTTCCGATGCCGCACGAACCAGCGCCACTGCATCGAAACGATCTGTCAAATCAGCTGACACGCCGACGACCACACCGGCCTTGCCGTCTTCGGCAATCCCGACAATGGCGACGATGCCGGAACTGACCTGCGCCTTGGCTTCATCGGCGAGGCTTTTCAGATCCTTCATCTCGACACCTGAAATCACCCGCCCGATAAACTTGATGCCACCGATGTCCTTGACAGGATCGGATGATGCCGCGCCGCCGCCCATGGCGAGTTTCTTGCGCGCTTCGGACAATTCACGCTCGAGCTTCTTGCGTTCCTCGATGAGTGCCACCAGCCGCTCGGCAGCCTCGGCAGGCGATGTCTTCATCAGGCCGGCCAACTGGTGAAGCTTGCGACCCTCCTCAGTGAGATGCCGCCGCGCCGCATCACCTGTCATGGCTTCGACGCGCCTGACGCCAGCCGATACGGCGCTTTCGCTGACGATGGTGATCAGGCCAATGTCGCCAGTGGCCGAGGCGTGCGTGCCGCCGCAGAGTTCGACCGAATAGGCTTTGCCTTCAGCCTCGCCCACACGATGGGTGCCCATGGCCACGACACGAACCTCATCGCCATATTTCTCGCCGAACAGTGCGCGCGCACCTGATTTGACCGCATCGTCGACGCCCATCAGGCGGGTGCTGATCGGCTCGTTCTGCAGCACAATGCGATTGGCGATGGCCTCGATCTCGGCGAGGTCGCTCTCGGAAATGCCCTTGGGGTGGCTGAAGTCGAAACGCAGGCGCTCGCCCGAAACCATCGAACCCTTCTGGGCAACATGATCGCCGAGCGTAAGCCGAAGCGCCTCGTGCAAAAGGTGCGTCGCCGAGTGATTGGCGCGGATTGCGCCACGCCTTGCATGATCAACGACCAGTTCGACCGTTTTGCCGACGATCAGTTCACCAGAAAGCACCTCGATTTCGTGCGCGAAAACATCACCGATTTTCTTCTGGGTATCGGTCACGCGCGCGCTGAAACCATCGCCGGAAATCAGGCCGGTATCGCCGACCTGCCCACCTGACTCGGCATAGAACGGGGTTTGATTGACAAGCAGAAGCCCCTTCGCACCAGGCCCGAGTTGCGCCACTTCTGCGCCGCCGCTGACCAGAGCCGTGATCACGGCCTCGGCTTTCTCGGATGCGTACCCAAGAAACTCGGTGGCACCGACCCGGTCACGCAGGCCGAACCAGACATTGTCGGTTGCGGCTTCGCCTGAACCTGCCCAGGCGGCCCGGGCTTTTGCCTTCTGTTCCGCCATGGCTGCGTCAAAGCCATCCGTGTCGACGCTGATATCGCGCGCCCGCAGCGCATCCTGCGTCAGGTCAAGTGGGAAGCCGAACGTGTCATAGAGCGTGAAAGCAACAGAACCCTTCAGCTTGTCGCCGGCCTTGAGGCTTGCCGTCTCCGTGTCGAGAATTGTCAGGCCGCGCGCCAGCGTTGTGCGGAAACGGGTCTCTTCAAGCTGCATGGTTTCTGAAATCAGGGTCTCTGCGCGCGCCAGTTCCGGGTAAGCTTGTCCCATCTCGCGCACCAGCGTCGGCAGAAGTTTGTAGAGCAGCGGATCGCGCGCGCCGAGCAACTGGGCATGGCGCATGCCGCGCCGCATGATCCGGCGCAGGACATAGCCGCGGCCTTCGTTGGACGGCAGCACCCCATCGGCGATCAGGAAAGCTGAGCAGCGCAGGTGATCGGCGATGACACGGTGGCTGGCTTTCTGCGGTCCTTCTGAATCGACATTGGTCAACTCGGTGATGCGCCCGATCAGGGCGCGGAACAGGTCGATGTTGTAATTGTCATGCGTGCCTTGCAACACGGCCGCGATGCGCTCGAGCCCCATGCCGGTGTCGATCGACGGGCGCGGCAAGCTGAGCCTTTGCCCGTCCGCCGTCTCCTCGTATTGCATGAAGACGAGGTTCCAGATCTCGATGAAGCGATCGCCATCCTGATCGGCGGAGCCGGGAGGGCCGCCAAAGATATGATCACCATGATCGTAGAAGATCTCCGAACACGGCCCGCACGGCCCGATATCGCCCATGCGCCAGAAGTTGTCGGATGTTGAAATACGGATGATCTTGTCGTCGGTCAGCCCGGCGATCTTCTTCCACAGCGCATGGGCCTCATCATCTTCAGAGTAGACCGTGACGGTCAGCTTGTCCTTTGGCAGACCATACTCTTTCGTCACCAGCGTCCAGGCATGCTCGATGGCGACGTCCTTGAAGTAGTCGCCGAACGAGAAGTTGCCGAGCATTTCGAAGAACGTATGGTGCCGGGCGGTGTAGCCGACATTGTCGAGGTCGTTATGCTTGCCGCCTGCACGCACGCTTTTCTGCGCCGTGGTGGCGCGCGTGTAGGGGCGCTTCTCGACGCCGGTGAAGACGTTCTTGAACTGCACCATGCCGGAATTGGCGAACATCAACGTTGGGTCGTTTCGCGGCACGAGCGGGCTTGAGGCCACGACTTCGTGCCCCTGGCCCTTGAAGTAGTTCAGGAAAGTAGACCTGATTTCGTTGACGCCACTCATGGCCTTGTCACCTGATGCTGGAAATGCACGGCGCGGGTATTGCCACGCCTCAGCTTCTCTAGTGTCGGGTTTTGCCCATGTCCACAAGCTGCAACGCGTGATGGCGCGGCCTTGACCGCGCCATCAGCCCAAAATCTCAGGCCGGTTCGCTGTCGTCGAGATCGTCAGGCGTCGGGGTGGCATTTTCCAGAATCTTGTCGGCCACTGTCGCCTGGTTCTGGCGGATCATCATCTCGATCTTGGCCGCAACGTCAGGATTGGTCTTGAGGAACGTCTTGGCGTTCTCGCGGCCCTGGCCAAGGCGCTGGCTGTCGAACGAGAACCATGCGCCGGATTTCTCGACAATGCCGGCCTTGACGCCGAGATCGACCAGTTCGCCGACCTTGGAGATGCCCTCGCCATACATGATGTCGAATTCGACCTGCTTGAACGGCGGGGCGACCTTGTTCTTGACGACCTTGACGCGCGTCTGGTTGCCGACGGCATCCTCGCGTTCCTTGATGGTGGAGACACGGCGGATGTCGAGACGCACGGAGGCGTAGAACTTGAGCGCATTGCCGCCAGAAGTGGTCTCCGGCGAGCCATACATCACGCCGATCTTCATGCGGATCTGGTTGATGAAGATGACCATGGTGTTGGAGCGCGAGATCGAGCCGGTGAGCTTGCGCAAGGCCTGGCTCATCAGGCGGGCCTGCTGGCCGGGCTGCATTTCGCCCATCTCGCCCTCGATTTCGGCGCGCGGCACCAAGGCGGCGACCGAATCGATCACCAGCACATCGAGCGCACCGGAGCGCACCAGCGTGTCGGTGATTTCGAGCGCCTGCTCGCCGGTGTCCGGCTGCGAAATCAGCAGGTCATCGAGCTTCACGCCGAGCTTGCGGGCATAGATCGGGTCGAGCGCGTGCTCCGCATCGATGAAGCCGCAGACGCCACCCTTCTTCTGGGCTTCGGCAATGGTGTGCAGCGCCAGCGTGGTCTTGCCGGAGGATTCCGGCCCGTAAATCTCGATGACGCGGCCTTTTGGCAGCCCGCCGACGCCAAGCGCGATGTCGAGCCCGAGCGAGCCGGTGGAAATCGTCTCGATTTCGACGGCCTTCTGGTTCTTGCCCAGCCGCATGATCGAGCCCTTGCCGAAGGCGCGCTCGATCTGCGAGAGCGCGGCGTCAAGCGCCTTGGTCTTGTCCATGGAAGAGCCTTCAACAAGTGAGAGTTTCGCTTGAGCCATCGTCGGCGTCCTTATGGCACGGGGTGGGGAGGGCACAAAGCGCATGCACCTCGGTTATCCCCAATGTACCGTATTTGTTCTCGTTCGCAAGTTCTATTTTTGTTCCATCAGAGTTTTGTCGACAAACTCCGTGTAGCGCCGTCGGACGGTGGATGATCTGGCCAGCGACAACGCCGTCTCGCCCAACATGGTGCGCGCGCAGGTGCGCGGCGTGCTTGAGAAAACCGGCTGCCAGCGTCAGGTCGATGTTGTGGTCCTGCTGGGCGGGCTGTCGGTCGTGCGCGGGTAGGGCAAGCGCCAATCGCTTGAAGCCAGTATGTTCCACAATGGGTGGCGTTTGATCCTTCTCCCCTTGCGGGAGAAGAGCATTACACCCGGCATTTCACAAAACCTCGACTTCAAGCGATTGCCCTGTGATGCGCAGCCTCGGGCTTGCGTCTATGCCATTCCCATGCGTTAATGATGCGTTAGGCATGGGGA
>JBOFFB010000011.1:0-5311 GCA_051648385.1 Allobosea sp. | reverse complement strand
AAGCAAGGACAGGGTTGTCCGATAATGCCCGAACGGCATGTCGCAGATCCGGCGGCGGCTGTCACCTTAGTGCTTCAACAGACCCGTCATCTTCAGCCCCACCGCCACGACCCATCCGAGCACCACGCCGACAATCGCGCCGCCTGAGGCGTGGATGAACCAGGCGATGAAGCCTGATGCTACGCCGACCGCATCGCCGACTTGGCTGGCGAAGGCGAGCAGGCCATACTCCGGCGCTTTCCAGCCCATTTCGGCAAAGCCGTGCAGGATGATGCCGCCGCCGACCCAGAGCATCGCGAGCATGCCGATGATGCTGAGCAGCTTGAGGAAAGGCGGCATGCCAGTGACCAGCCCGCGTCCGATCACCCGCACGATACTCGCCCGGCTTTTGGCAAGGTGCACACCGAGATCATCAGCCTTCACGATCAGTGCCACCGCACCATAAACCGCGACCGTCACAGCAACGCCCACGGCGGCCAGCACCATGGCCTTGTTGATGAACGTCGGTGTGGTGATCTGGCCAAGCGTGATCGCCATGATCTCGGCAGACAGGATCATGTCGGTGCGGATGGCGCTGGCGACCTTCTGGTCCTCAAGTGCCTGTGGGTCGAGCGGCGCTTCATCGGATGCGGCATCCGGTGCATGCTCCTCGTGCGGCGCAAACAGCGCGTGAACCTTCTCGTAGCCCTCGAAACACAGAAACAGCCCGCCGAGCATCAGAAGCGGCGTGATCGCCCACGGCGCGAAAAAACTCAGCGCCAGCGCGCCGGGCAGCAGAATCAGCAGCTTGTTCTTGATCGAACCCCACGCAATCTTGCCGATGATCGGCAATTCGCGGTCAGCCGCAAAGCCGACCACGTAGCGCGGGGTGACAGCGGCATCATCTATGACGATGCCTGCCGCCTTTGACCCAGCCTTGATCGATTGCGCCGCGATATCGTCCAGCGACGAGGCCGCAACCTTGGCGATGGCCGCCACGTCATCCAGTAGCGCCAGAAGTCCGCCGCTCATTTTTTGCCGCCCTCAAAAATCGACGACATCAAGCCGGGCTGCACCTTGCGCTACCGGTCCGTTCGCCAAGGGCGCATAAGGCCCATCGCCACCATCGCGGAAACGGTTGACAATTGGATAACGGCGATCGCGCCCGAAGGAACGGCGCGTCACCTTGACGCCGGGCGCGGCCTGTCGGCGCTTGTATTCAGCGAGATAGAGCAGGCGCTCGACCTTTTTCACCACCTCCAGCGCATGGCCGCGCGCCACGATGTCGGCCACCCGCATCTCCAGCTCGACAAGGCAATGCAGGATATCATCCAGAACCTCGTATTCGGGCAGCGAATCCTGATCCTTCTGGTTCTCGCGCAATTCCGCCGTTGCAGGCTTGGTGAGGATGTTTTCGGGGATTACCACACCATTAGGCCCGAAAGAGCCTTGCGGCTTCCAGCGGTTGCGCAGCGCGCTCAGCCGGTAAACCTCCATCTTGTAGAGGTCCTTGATCGGGTTGAAACCGCCATTCATGTCGCCGTACAGCGTGCAATAGCCGACCGACATCTCGGATTTGTTGCCAGTGGTGATGACCATCGGGCCAAACTTGTTCGATACCGACATCAAGATGGTGCCGCGCGCTCGGCTCTGCATGTTTTCTTCGGTGATGTCCGCATCACGGCCAGCGAACAGCGGCGCCAGCACCGATTGAAAGCCCGCCACCACCGGTTCAATCGGCACGATCTCGTATGTGACGCCGAGCGCCCTGGCACACTCGAAGGCATCCTTGAGGCTGTCCTCAGACGTGTAGCGATAGGGCATCATCAGGCAGCGCACGCGCTCCGGACCGAGCGCATCGACTGCCATGGCGGCGCAGATGGCCGAATCAAGGCCGCCGGAGAGGCCCAGCACCACGCCCTTGAAGCCGTTCTTGTCGACGTAGTCGCGCAAGCCAAGAGTGCAGGCGGCATAGTCTGCTTCGTCGTCTTCCTCGATGATCTCGCGGGTACCATCGGCGCAGCGCCAGCCAGCCGGGCCGCGTGTCCACTTGGTGAGCACCACGGCCTCGCGAAATGCGGGCATCTGGCAGGCGAGCGAACGATCGGCATTGAGCACGAACGACGCGCCGTCGAACACCAGCTCATCCTGTCCGCCGACCTGGTTGAGGTAGACCAGCGGCAGGCCGCTTTCGACCACGCGCGGCACGGCCACAGCCATGCGCTCATCACGCACCCCGCGCCGATAGGGCGAGCCGTTCGGGGACAACAGGATTTCGGCGCCTGTCTCAGCAAGGCACTCGACGACCTCCTGCTCCCAGATGTCCTCGCAGATCGGCAGGCCGATGCGCACGCCGCGCACGGTGACGGGGCCGGGCAATGGGCCGGGCTCGAACACCCGCTTTTCGTCGAACACGCCATAGTTCGGCAAATCAACCTTGAAGCGCACCGATTGCACGCGGCCCTCATCAAGCAGAGCATACGCGTTGTAGAGCTTGCCGCCTTCGACCCATGGCAACCCCACCAGAACCGCCGGGCCACCATCGGCAGTCAGCACTGCCAACTCATCGCAGGCCTTGCGGCAGGCATCCTGGAATGCGGGCTTGAGCACCAGATCCTCGGGCGGATAGGCGGAGAGGAACAGCTCCGGCAGCATCACCACATCCGCTTTCAAGCGGGCAGCCTCGGCGCGGGCGACGACCGCCTTGGCAACATTGCCTGCCGGATCACCGACGATCGGGTTGAGTTGTGCGAGCGCAATGGACAGATGCTGGGTCATACACCCGATCTAACGATCCAGCGGCTTGTCGGCAACCACGCTCGCAGAACTGCCGACGGCTGCATGAGTGTACCTCATGCGGCAAGGTTGCGACTTAACCTTCTGTTAGGATTACGTTTACCGGGCATTAGGGTTACCAAGGCATAAATGCTTCATCGGCCAAGAAGGCTGATTTGTCCGGAGCAACCCCGATGCGTTTTCACCTTTCAGCCGTGGCAGCTTTTGCCGTCGCCAGCGCAGTTGCAAGCACCCTGCCCTCGTTCGCGGCCGACTACCCGGTGCTACGCGGCACCTCGTCGCCCTCGCTGCCGCCAGCGCCGATGATCAAGGAAGATGCGTCGCCCTGGGAGGGCTTCTATCTTGGCGGATTGGCGGGCATGAATTCGCTGTCATTCGATCCGAAGACAGGCGCTGCGGATCTCGTAAGGACCGTCCTGCGCAACAGCACAGTCGAGAACGTCAACAATGCGTCCCGCCTCCTGCAGCCTGCGCCGTTCTCGGCGCGCGGTGCCAGTTATGGCGCATTTCTCGGCTACAACATGCAGTTCGAAGATGTTGTCATCGGCTTCGAAGGCGACTATCAGCGCATCAACAAGGGTGGTTCTTCGACGAACGCAATCGCCCGCCAGTTTCCGAGCGTCAATAACTTCATCGAAGCGGTCGATCTCTCTGGCTCAACCTCGGCTCGCCTCGATCACCTTGGCAGCTTGCGCTTGCGGGCTGGCTACGTGGTGGGCAACGTAATGCCCTATCTGACGGGTGGCATGGCGCTCGGATATGGAACGGTAACCAACACCGCACTGGTCAATGTCCAAGGCGCCGTGCCTGACCCATCTGGCACGCCAGGTGGCATACCCTACAATATCACCTACGCGCCGCTTTCGAGCACCCAGAAGAACGCCTTCATGGTTGGCCTTACAGGCGGCGCTGGCGTGGAAGCCATGTTCGGCGGCCTGATCCTGCGCGGCGAGTATCTTTTCAGTCGCTTGCAGGCACAAGGTGGCGTCGTGATCGATGTCAATCAGGCCCGTGTCGGCGCTGGCGTGAAGTTCTGATTTCAGTCGACTCCCCGACCCGCCTCGTCAAACCGTCATTGCGAGCGCAGCGAAGCAATCCTGTCTCGCGGCGCACGAAGGCTGGATTGCTTCGCCGCGCTCGCAATGACGGCTCATTCACTCCGCCTTCCAATCCGCCCAACCACCCACGTGATGCACGTAGGCCGCATGCGCATCCTCCTCGCCCAGCGGCGAGACTGGCCAGTCCCAGGCCTCGTCGGGCGACGACAGTGTCACCCCATGCAGGAGGTCGACGGTCTGAACCACATTGCCTGCTGCATTGACCTCGCTGTAGCTCATGTCGGTGAGCAGGCAGATGCGGGCGTTGAAGGCCGCGAGATCAGCGAGATGCGCCTCGATCACACGGCGCGGCAGTTCGTGATCCATCACCTGCCCGACATCGATCGCCCGGACGATTGGCAGTGCGAGTTGCGACAAAAGGTTGGCGGAGATGACGAGGTCGACGTGCGGATCGCGCGCGAGATCAGCCAGCGGATCGGTTCGGGTCACGGTCTCGCCAGCACCCAGGCTGATCAACACGCCCGTGAGATCGCGGGTGACGAACGTGATTTTCGAGCGGAACCCCTGCGCCAGCCTGACTGGCCACAGATGCACCGCATCGACCAGCACGACGCGCTCGAAGCGAGCCAGCAGCAAGTCCATCGGCACATCGCGCAGCAATCCGGAGCCGAGAACAACAACCGTTCTGAGCGATGACAACGCGCCGACGCAGTCGGCGACAACCCGGCGACAATTGGCATTATGTGCGGCCCAGGCTTTGCGCTGCCTGAGCCCGCGCGACCACAGGCCCACGCTTTCGCGCAGCAGGCCGTGGCGGCGCAGAGCGCGCGGAACCGGCGTTCCGAGCCAGAGCGCCAGTTCAGCGAGCATGGAAGCGTGACGCAGAAAAGTGGGAACCGGTTTTCTGCATCAGGCACGCAATAAAAATGACCCTATTCGGCCGCTTCAACCTCCGGCCTGCCCTTGGCAGCACGGTCCTTCTTGATCAGTTCAGCCACCAGAAACGCCATCTCGAGTGCCTGCTCGGCGTTGAGGCGAGGATCGCAGGCGGTGTGGTAGCGGTCCGACAGATCGACGTCCGAGATCGAACGCGCGCCGCCAGTACATTCGGTGACGTTCTTGCCCGTCATTTCAAGGTGGATGCCGCCCGCATGTGTGCCCTCGGCATTGTGGACGGCGAAGAAGGCCTTCACCTCGCTGAGGATCAGGTCGAACGGCCTGGTCTTGTAGCCCGATGGCGACTTGATGGTGTTGCCGTGCATCGGATCACACGACCATAGCACATCCCGGCCTTCGCGCTTCACGGCACGGACCAGCGCCGGCAAGTGGTCGAAAACCTTGTCTGCACCAAAGCGGGCGATCAGCGTCAGGCGTCCCGGCTCGTTGGCAGGGTTGAGAATGTCGATCAGCCTGATCAGCTCGTCGGGCTTCAGGGACGGCCCGCACTTCATGCCAATGGGGTTCTTGATGCCACGGAA
>JBOFFB010000010.1:0-2165 GCA_051648385.1 Allobosea sp. | reverse complement strand
CTGAATTCGGCTGTGCCGCGAATGACGCGATAAATGACAACCTCGCCTTTCGCCAGAGACGCGGCGTCAGCTGTCGCAGATGTGCTCTTGGGCAAGAGCGAGTGGCCGCGCGGGTCGGTCGCGATGATGTGGCCAGTGACGAGATGGCCGCTCGGAGCCTCGATTCCAATATCGCGCACATAAACCGGCATCGCCGATTTGATGAGCGCGTCAGCTGATCCAGCCGCCAGCGGTTTAAAGAGCGCATCCAGCGCCAGCGGATCCTGAAGCCAAAAGCCTGCATCTGAAGGGCGATCATGCAGAGGATGACTCCAGGCCACACGCGGCGTTTCGTCTTCGTTGATCTGATCCGGACCCACAATCGTCGGGTTAGGAAACGTCGTCGGATCAGTGATGAAGGCTTCCAGAAATTTTCCGGAGTAGCCCATCGAGATTGGATCCGGCGCCACGGTCTGCGGCGTCTTCAGATTCTCTTCGGTCGACATTCCCGACCATGTGTAGAAAAGCTGACGATGCACGATCGCGCTTTGCAGCATCACCGCGCCGGGACCGACGTTGTAGAAGCGCCCGTCGTAATCGAAGGTGAACATGCCGGACGTGACCAGCACAAGCTGGAAACCGCCCGGCGGAAGATGAAGATGAAAATCAGTTGGGCCTGTATCCGGGAGATAGATCGGCAGATTTGTCGCGACCTCATGGAGCAGGAAGGTTTCGTTGTTCGCATGAAAGCCTTCGTCCGCGCGGCTGTAGAGCGCCTGCGGGCGATACGTCGCCTCGTAGGTCGTATCCTTGTGACGATCAATGGCGACGAAACTCTGAGTGTTCAGACGAATGGGTGCGCCGTTCGGGCGCGTGAGACCTGACGATCTTGAATCGACCGCAGCATGCACATTCATGGCATCCTCCAACCCGGGCGACGCGCACCGGCGCAGTTGCTTCTGCAATGCATCATGCGAATTCCACGCCAGCGAACGCATCGCGGGCGATCACGATGTGAGGAAGTTTTGCGCAATCAAAGATGTGGCTGAGTCCGTGACGGATTCGGCCGGACGACGAACCGGCTAACCTGACAACCCGGCCCTCACGCAACGCGCCGTCTCTGGCATCCCGAGGAAGCGCCCTTTCAGACAAGCACCCGCAGCCGCAACCGGCCCACCGATCGGGCAGTTGCGCACGACTGCTGCCTAATATTCGACCTCGAGCTCTTCGATTTCCGCCGGCTCCTGCCGCGCGGCCTCGACCCACTCCTGCATTTCGGGAAGGCTCATCACCCGTTTTGCATAGCTCGCCAGCGATGGGCTGATCTGCACGTCGTAGGTCAGGAAGCGCGTCACCACGGGCGCATACATCGCGTCCGCCATCGACCGATGTCCGAACAGGAACGGGCCACCGGATTTCTCCAGGCAATCGCTCCAGATCGCGCAGACCCGATCGATATCCGCCTGGGCGCGCGACCAGACCTTGAAGCCCGGGAAGTGACCCTTGATGTTGACCGGCAGCGACGAGCGCAATGTTGTGAAGCCGGAATGAATTTCGCCGCAGATCGAGCGGCAATGCGCCCGTGGAATCCGCTCGGACGGCAATAAACCCGCTTCAGGCATGAGATCGTTGAGATATTCGCCGATCGCCAGAGTGTCCCAGACCACGGCACCCTCATGACGCAGGCACGGCACCAGGATCGACGACGACAGCAGCAGTATCTCTGCACGCGCCGACGGATCGTCAGCGGCCACGACAATCTCGTCGAACTCGAGTCCCGAAAACTTGGTCAGCAGCCAGCCTCGCAGCGACCATGACGAGTAGTTCTTGCTGCTGATGGTCAAAGTGGCCTTGGCCATGGTCGCTCTCCTAAACGCCTGCACATCAAAGAGGCGGATCGCCTTTTCCGCCCGTTCACGCCAGCGCCTGCCTGATGTTTAAGCGCTTGCTCCTTTTACACACAGCAAACGACATGCCAGTCCGAATGGCCGATTGACGGAGCTTTGGCGTCAAGTTTGCATGGCACAAAGCAAGGGAATGTGCCGGATGTCGCCAATGATGTACCAAACCTATCAGAACACCATGGACATGACGGCTCCGTGGCGAAACGGGGCCTCAACGGCGCTGTCCTATCTGAAAATGCTCCCCGAGGGCTTTTCGGACAAGGTATTCGGCCGCCTCGCCGC
>JBOFFB010000009.1:0-11820 GCA_051648385.1 Allobosea sp. | reverse complement strand
GAACAATACCGCGCCAAGGGACAGGACAAGGACGCCGTCGACAAGGTGGAATTCCGCAAGGAATGCCGTGTCTTCGCCGACAAATGGATCGATGTGCAGCGCGAGGAATTCAAGCGCCTCGGCGTGACCGGCGACTGGGACGACACGTATCTCACCATGACCTATCCCGCTGAAGCGCAAATCGCGCGCGAACTGATGAAATTCTCGATCAACGGCCTGCTCTATCGCGGCTCCAAGCCCGTGATGTGGAGCGTGGTCGAACGCACCGCGCTGGCGGAAGCCGAGATCGAGTATCACGACTATCAGAGCGATATGGTGTGGGTGGCGTTTGGGGTGAAGGAAGCTGTGTTGCGATCTGCGACTGGCACAGCTGACAGGATGACGTTTGCAACAATACTCAATCAATCGTTGGCGGGCGCCTCCATCCTCATCTGGACCACCACCCCGTGGACCATCCCTGGCAACCGCGCAATCTCGTTCAACAACAAGATCGCGTATGGCTTGTATGAGGTGACGACAGCCGAGCGTGATTTCGGCCCGCAGCCCCGCGCACGCTACATCCTCGCTGACAAGCTGGCCGAGGCCGTCGCCGTGCAAGCGAAGGTCACGCTGAACCGGCTGATGGATGTGAGCGCTGAGATGCTCAAAGGCCTCACCTGTACGCACCCGCTCGCAGGCCACGGCTACGACTTCGACGTCCCGCTGCTCGACGGCGATCATGTCACCGATGATACGGGCACCGGCTTCGTGCACACCGCGCCCGGCCATGGCCGCGAGGATTTTGACATCTGGATGCGGGCGGACACGCAGCAAATGCTGCGCGCCAAGGGCATCCCGACCGAAATCCCCTACACGGTCGCCGCTGACGGCACCTACACCAAGGATGCGCCCGGCTTCGAGGGCCGTTCCGTCATCACCGACAAGGGCGACAAGGGCGACGCCAACGAGGCGGTGATCAAGGCGCTGATCGAAGCTGGCCGCCTGTTTGCGCGCGGTCGCCTCAAGCACCAGTATCCGCACTCGTGGCGCTCCAAGAAGCCTGTGATCTTCCGCAACACGCCGCAATGGTTCATCGCCATGGATAAGCCGTTTGCATCCGGTGTCATCCCCGGCGGCCCACAGGGACGGGAAGGGGATCCATCTGGCGCTGAGCTGGGTGGATCCCCTTCCCGCGCGATGCGCGCCGGGGATGACACCAGGGGAGAACGAAGAACCCTGCGCGACGTCTCCCTCGCCGGCATCAAGGCCACCGAGTGGGTGCCTGCCTCAGGCGAAAACCGCATCCGTGGCATGATCGAAGCCAAGCCCGACTGGGTCGTCTCGCGCCAGCGCGCCTGGGGCGTGCCAATCACCGTGTTCGTGAACCGAGACACGGGCGACATCCTGCGCGATGACGTGGTCAACCACCGCATCGGCCAGGCTTTTGAGGAGGAAGGCGCGGATGCATGGTTCGGGTCCGCCGATGGCGCGCGTTTCCTTGAGCCTGCCGGGTATGATCCGGCTGATTTCGAGAAGGTCAACGACGTGCTCGATGTCTGGTTCGATTCAGGCTCGACCCACGCCTATGTGCTCGATGACGCGGAAAACTTCCCCGGTCTTGCAGGTACGAAGCGCAAGGTCGACGGCGGGCGCGACACCGTGATGTATCTTGAAGGCTCGGACCAGCATCGCGGCTGGTTCCATTCCTCGCTGATCGAAAGCTGCGGCACGCGTGGCCGCCCGCCCTACGACGTGGTGCTCACCCATGGCTTCACCATGGACGAGAAGGGCGTCAAGATGTCGAAATCGCTCGGCAACGTGGTCGCCCCGCAAAAGGTCATCTCGGAGTCCGGCGCTGATATCCTGCGCCTCTGGGTCGCCTCGGTCGATTATGCCGACGATCAGCGCATCGGCCCGGAAATCCTGAAGAACATGCAGGAAACCTACCGAAAGCTGCGCAACACCATCCGCTGGATGCTGGGCACGCTGTCGCATTTCAGCGAGGCGGAGCGTGTGACGGATGTGGCATCGATGCCGGAACTGGAGCGGCTGATGCTGCACCGGCTGTCGGAAATCGATGTCGGCGTGCGCGAAGCCTATGCGTCTTATGACTACAAGAAGGTGATCGCGCTTCTGTCGCAGTTCATGACAGCTGATCTGTCGGCCTTCTATTTCGATGTGCGCAAGGATGCGCTGTACTGCGATCCTGCATCAAGCCATGTGCGGCGCGCGGCGCTCAGCGTGGTCGATCAGGCCTTTCGCTGCATCACAGTCTGGCTTGCGCCGATCCTGGTATTCACGGCCGAGGAGGCCTGGCTTGAGCGCCATCCAGCGTTGAAAGAGCGCGGTGGCTCGGTTCACCTTGAGCTTTTCCCGTCTTTGCCCGGCAACTGGCGTGACGGTGCGCTGGCTGACAAATGGGAGGCCGTGCGCAAGGTTCGCCGCGTTGTCACAGGCGCACTTGAGTTGCAGCGCGCAGCCAAGGTCATCGGCTCTTCGCTGGAAGCCGCGCCTGAGGTCTTCATCGCCGAAGCCGAACTCGTGGCAGCACTGTCCGGTGTCGATCTTGCGGAGGTGTCGATCACTTCGGCCATCCGCATCATCTCGGGCGAGGGGCCTGCCGATGCCTTCCGTGTCGATGACATCAAGGGCGTGGCGGTGGTCTTCGAGCGCGCGTCCGGCATCAAGTGCGCCCGCTCGTGGAAGTATTTCGACCCCATGACCGCCGACCCTGCCTACCCGGACATAACCTCGCGCGATGCACAGGCTATACGCGAGATCGATGGCATGGCGGCGTGATGCGAGGCGGCCTCATTCCCGAAGGCGTTGTCACCGGCGCGGCAAGCCAGGCGCGCTTTGGCGCGTTGACAGCGCTCGGAGTTTTCCTGGCTGATCAAATGTCCAAGCTCTGGATCCTGTTCTGGGTCCGGCTGGAAGATACCGGCCCATGGCAGCTTCTGCCGTTCATGGAATTTGTCATGGTCTGGAACCGGGGCATCTCCTATGGCCTGTTTCAGCAATCGAGCGATGTGGGGCGCTGGGCGCTGGTGGCGCTGTCGATCGCGGCGGCAGTCTGGATGGGCTTCTGGCTGAAGCGATCCTTGCGCAGGATGGAAGCGCTTGCGCTCGGCCTGATCATCGGCGGCGCGCTCGGCAACGTGGTTGACCGCATCGCCTATGGTGCGGTCGCGGATTTCGTGCACCTGCACTGGGGCGATTTCAGCTGGTATGTCTTCAACATTGCAGATGCCGCCATTGTTGTCGGCGTCGTCGCACTGATGTATGACGCTTTGAAAGGCGGAGCCAAATCCGTGTCATGAGCAAAGGGGCTTGCGCCTCACATGTCACGGCTTCGCCGCAATCAACCGCGATATGCGGCGCTCTGGTCGAAGGATTGGGCAATGACACAACGATTTTCAGCGGCCTGCCTCGCCATGGCATTGGTGTTTGGTCCGGGTGCCGGTTCCGCTCTGGCTCAGAGTGATGGCCCAGGCTTTCTCGGCAACGGCATTCTGTCGCTGTTCGGGCTGGGTGCCGGTGCCCCTCCGCCGATTGACTATCGTGAGCGTCCGCCACTGGTTGTGCCGCCAAAATCAAGTTTGCCGTCACCTCAGGAGCGTGCCAATGCCCGTGCGGGGAATTGGCCAAACGATCCGGACATCGAGCGTCGGCGCAGGGACGCTGATGCGCGCAACGAGATTTTCCTGTTCTCGGGCGCGGCGCGGGCCCAACGCGAGACGTCCGATATCAGGCTCAGCCCTGATGAACTCGCACGCGGGCGTATTGCAGGACGGCCAAGCGACGGCCAGCCAATCAATCCGCCGAACCCAATGCTTGACGACAGAGGAACCGGCCTGGTTTTCGATCCGATACGCCAGATGCGCGACAACGATCTGCGCCGCAATGCAGCAGCACAGGAGCTGCCTGTCGGCGTGGAGCCGCCGCGCCGCAACCTGAGCCAGCCACCGACCGGGCTGAGGGGGGCGAGCCAGCGTGTTGCATCTCCTGCCGATGCCCGCGTCGAGCGTGATGCCGACCGCAACGATCTCGGTATCCGCAACTTCCAGCGCGGCCAGAACTGATACGGGTGGTTTTTCCGCCTGGCACAGTTGACCAAGCCTTCACGCTGCCGCACGACTTCGTGACCGCGAGGGGCGACGCTGCGCGCTGCGGAATACGTATCTGTTTCATCAGTCCGTGTAGTCAGGTGTGTCATGAGCAATTTCGATCATCCTTCATTGTCGCCTGAGCGGTCCGGCAAATCTGCGCAATCTGTTGCAACATTTCGCTTGGACAATGGATTGCAGGTCGTCGTCATCCCCGACCGCCGCGCGCCTGTGGTCACGCACATGGTGTGGTATCGCAATGGCTCCGCGGATGATCCGGTCGGCAAATCCGGCATCGCGCATTTTCTCGAGCATCTGATGTTCAAGGGCACGGCGAAGTATCCCGCCGGGGCATTTTCCAAGCAACTCGCCGCACTTGGCGGGCAGGAAAACGCCTTCACGTCCTACGACTACACCGCCTATTTCCAGCGCGTGGCGCGCGAGCATCTGGGCGCGGTGATGGCCTATGAAGCTGACCGCATGACCGGCCTGTCGTTCGACGAGGCGGTGGTCGCGCCCGAGCGTGACGTCGTCCTGGAAGAACGCCGCATGCGGGTTGATTCCGATCCCGGCGCGCAGCTTTCGGAAGAAATGACGGCGGCGCTGTTCATGCACCATCCCTATGGCTTGCCGATCATCGGCTGGGAGCACGAGATCGCCGGGCTGGAACACGCCGATGCCTTCAACTACTATCGCCGCTTCTACACTCCGGACAACGCCATCCTCGTGGTGGCAGGTGACACGGATATGGCCGAGGTCCGTGCACTGGCCGAGGCGCATTACGGCCCGATCGCGCCAACCGGTGCCAACCCGATGCGAAGCCGCCTGTCCGAGCCGCCAGCCCGCGCCGCCCGCAGCGTGACGGTGTCTGATGCGCGCGTGCGCCAGCCGATCTTTTATCGCCAGTTCATGGCCCCAAGTTATGGCAATGCAGTCGGCGACGACGCCTTCGCGCTTGAACTGGCTCTCGATATCATGGGCGGCGGTGCGACTTCGCGTCTTTACCGTGACCTTGTGGTCGAGCGCGAAATCGCTTCGCACATGGGCGGCTCTTATTGGGGCACAATGCTGGATTCGGGCCGCATTTCGCTGAGCGCTGCTCCGGTGGAGGGCGTTTCGCTTGATTCGCTCGAAGGCGAGGTCAAAGCCGCGGTCGAGCGTTTCCTCGCAAGCGGGCCGACCGAGGCTGAAATGAAACGCAGCCGCACGCGCCTTGTGGCAGACACGATCTATCAGCGCGACAGCCAGTCCAGCCTTGCTCGGCTCTATGGCTCGTCGCTCGCGGTCGGCTATGGGATCGACGATATCGAGACGTGGCCCGAGCGCCTGTCCGCCGTGAGTGGCGCAGCCGTTCTTGAAGCGGCGCGCAAGCACATCGACCTCACACGCGGCGTCACCGGGCGGCTTCTCGGTGCCTGACGCCAGTTCGCCGTTCGCCGTGTTCAAGCCGCATTGTCGCGGAGTTGCCATTTTCAGGACCATGCCATGACTGCAACACTCGCCTCCGGCCCCCGGATCCAGACTGTCACAGCTGATTGCGGCGTCACGGCCTGGCTGGTCGAAGACCGCAATCTGCCGGTGATCGCGTTCGATTTTGCATTTCTGAACGGCACTTCACATGATCCATCTGGCAAGGCGGGAGCACTCAATCTCGTCTCGGGCCTGCTCGATGAGGGCGCTGGCGACATGGATGCGGAAGCCTTCCAGAACGCGCTTGCCGACCATGCCATCGAGCTGTCGTTTTCAACTGACCGCGATGATTTTCGTGGTTCGCTGAAGACGCTGAGCAGCAATCGCGCCGAGGCCTTCAACCTGCTCGCACTTGCGGTGCAGAAGCCAAGGTTCGACGACGACGCCGTTGGCCGCGTCAAGGCACAGGTCAGCGCCGGTTTGCGCCGCGAGTTGCAGGATCCCGATTCGATTGCCCGTCGCGCCTTTTCCGATCGCGCCTTCGCCGGGCACGCCTACGCAGCGCAGCCGCGCGGCACGTTGGACAGCGTCGCTGCGGCAACTGTGGCTGATCTGAGGACCTTGGCCGGAATGGTCTTCGATCCATCAAACCTGCACGTCGTTGCCGTTGGTGATATCGGAGCAGCTGAGCTCGGCTCCGCTATCGATCAGGTCTTCGGCCCGCTGGCCAGACGTGCCGCGTTACTGGAAGTTCCGGAAACGCGCGTGCAGGGCCTCGGCGAGGTCAAGATCATCGAGATGGATGTGCCCCAGACAGCGCTGCGCTACGGAGCGCCCGGCCTGCTGCGCGACGACCCGGACTACATCGCAGCCGAAATCGTCAACCACGTGCTCGGCGGCTCGGCCTTCACCTCGCGCCTGTTCATGGAGGTGCGCGAGAAGCGCGGCCTGGCCTATGGTGTCTCCAGTGGCCTTGTCACCATGCGCCGCGCTGCCATGCATATCGGCGTCACGGCAACCAAGAATGATCGCGTCGCTGAATCGCTCGATGTGATGCGTGCCGAGATGCGCTCGCTGGCGACCCTTGGGCCTACCGAGAGTGAATTGTCCGAAGCCAAGGACTATCTTGTCGGGTCGTTCCCGCTGCGTTTCGACACCTCGTCGAAAATCGCCAGCCAGCTCCTCTCCTTCGCCATCATGGACCTTGGCATCGATTACATCAGCCGCCGCAATGACCTGTTCCGCGCTGTTTCCATGACCGATGCCAAGCGCGTCGCGGAACGGCTTTACGGCGAAGGCAGGCAGCTTGTGGTCGCCGTAGGCCAGCCTGTCGGGCTCAGCTGAGCCATGCCCGTCCGCCGCCTCGAGCCGGTTCTGGTCGACCAGATCGCCGCTGGCGAGGTCATCGAGCGGCCAGCCGCTGCCGTTAAGGAACTGGTCGAAAACGCGCTCGATGCTGGCGCCACCTCCATCGACATCACCATCGAGGCCGGTGGTCGCCTTCTGATCCGCGTAGTTGATGATGGCGCGGGCATGTCACCTGCCGATCTCGCGCTTTGCGTCGAGCGGCACGCGACCTCCAAGCTGCCCGACGGCGATCTGTTCGCCATCGCAACGCTCGGCTTTCGCGGCGAAGCCTTGCCGTCGATCGGCTCGGTGGCACGGCTCGACATCATCACGCGGACTGCGGGAGCTGCCGAAGGTTCTGCGCTGACTGTCACCGGCGGCGCGAAAGGCGAGGTTCGCCCCAGCGCTGCTGCCAAGGGCACGCGCATCGAGGTCACGGATCTGTTCTATGCCACCCCTGCGCGGCTGAAGTTCCTGAAGTCCGACCGCTCGGAGGCGCTGGCCGTGGCTGAGATGGTGCGTCGCCTGGCGCTGGTGCATCCGCATGTCCGCTTTGCGCTTGCCGGTGATGGCTTCACGCCTTTCACCTTTCCCGCCGAGACCGACGCCCTGGCAAGGGCAGCTCGCATCATGGGCAGGGATTTCCCCGAGAATGCCATCGCTGTCGACGCGGCTCGTGAGGGCGTGCATGTTCACGGCCATGCCGGCCTGCCGACCCACAATCGCGGAAATGCGGGCGCAATCCACCTTGCGGTCAATGGCCGCCCGGTCAAGGATCGCTTGCTGATGAGTGCCGTTCGCGGGGCCTATGCCGATGTGCTATCCGGCGACCGCTATCCGGCGATCACGCTCCATGTCGATTGCGAGCCGAGGTTGGTCGACGTCAACGTCCATCCGGCCAAGAGCGAGGTGCGCTTCAGGGATGGCGCGCTGGTGCGCGGGCTGGTGGTCAATGCCATCCGCGAAGCGCTGGGCCGCGCCGGTCACCGCGCCACCAGCACAGGCGGCGAGCGCACTCTGGACGCCATGCGCGGGCTCCTGCAAAGCCATCGCCCGACAACGCCGAGCTTCGGCTGGAACGGCGCGCGGCCTCCGATCCCCGTGAGCACAGGTTTCGGCGAAAGCGCCCAGCCCGGCCTCACGATGATGGCGGAGCCATCCGCTGACATTCGCGATGCTTCGCAAACCGCTGTTTCACGCCCGCTCGGCGCGGCGCGGGCACAGCTGCACGAGACATACATCATCGCCCAGACCGCTGACGGCGTCGTCATCGTTGACCAGCACGCCGCCCACGAACGGCTGGTCTATGAGCGCATGAAGGTGGCGCGGGCGGGCAGGGGCATCACCCGGCAGATGCTGCTGGTGCCCGAGGTTGTCGAGCTCGACCCTGTCGATGCTGACCGGCTGGCCGCAGCCGCACCCGAGCTCGAAGGCCTTGGCCTTGCTATCGAGGCGTTCGGTGCCGGTGCCGTCCTCGTGCGCGAGGTGCCTGGCGAGTTGGCAGGCGGCAACATCCGGGCGCTGGTCAATGATGTCGCCGATGCGCTCGCCGCCGATGGCGATGCGGCCAAGCTTGGCAGCAAGCTTGATCACGTGCTCGCCACCATGGCTTGCCATCACTCGGTGCGCGCCGGCCGCCGCCTGCGGCCCGAGGAGATGGACGCGCTGCTGCGCGACATGGAAGCCACGCCCTTCTCGGGCCAGTGCAACCACGGCCGGCCGACCTATGTGGAGCTGAAGCTCAGCGATATCGAGCGGTTGTTCGGACGGAGTTGAGTCTCACCCGCCGGTGACCAGATCATGCGCGAACTTCATCGCGATCGCCAAGGCTGACACGGCTGTGGCGATGGCGGCGCGGCGGTTGAGCAGTTGGGTGCGGTTGATCGCGATCACCATCCGGTTGAAGTCCTGCGCGTCGAGTTGTTCGGTCAGGCTGATGCGGCGGACATGATTGCAACTCGCCTTCCACCACAGGTAAGCTGCGGTGAGCGCGCTGAAGAGGGCGAGGGCATCAAAGATCTGCGGCAGCATGTGCGGGACTTTCAGGCGCCGAAACTGAGAAACCGAACTTCGGTTCCGCCATAGGCGCGCACGTCAATCTCGGCAAACCCGACGGGAATTTCAAGGGCTGCGCCCGCAGCTTCTTCCCAGATCACCAGCGCACGGGGCAGGAGCCAGCCGCCATCACGCGCCGACGCCAGCGCCAGTTCGCCCAGCCCCTTGCCGTACGGCGGGTCGCAGAACACGAGGTTGAACGGCTCCATGCCAGAGATGGCGCCAAGCTTCGTGGCATCGCGGCGATAGATGCGGGTCGCCCCGCCAAGGCCCAGCGCTTCCTGGTTGGCCCTGATCAGCCCGCGCGCTTCCATGCCGTCATCGACCAGAAGCGCGAAGCCTGCGCCCCGCGACATGGCCTCGAAGGACAGCGCGCCTGTTCCGGCGAACAGGTCAAGCACGCGCGCACCGACCAACTCGACATCCGGGCTGTGCGCAAGGATGTTGAACAGGCTCTCCCGCAGACGGTCCGATGTCGGGCGGATGCTGAGATCGCCCGGCTTCGGTGCGCCAAGTGCTCGCCCACGCAAGGTGCCGCCGACGATGCGCATCGGTGGCGTGTTCAGAACTTAGGCTTGCGCGGTCCGCGCGGCCTGTCGCCACCACCACCTCGGTCAGGACTCCGGCCCGGCCCACCCGAACGCGGTGGTCCGCTCCGGGGCGGCCCGCCACGACCCGGCGGCCTGCCGCCGCCCGGACCATTGCCGGGACCGCTGCGTGTGGGCTTCGCACCGAAACCGCCACGTGCTTCCCGTGGTCCACGATCTTCTCTCGGAGCCCGATCTTCCCTTGGCGCTCTATCCTCACGGGGCCGAAAGCTGCGCTCGCCTTCCGCACGCGGCGGGCGGTCCCCACGCGGCGGCGGGCGGTCCCCACGTGGCGGCGGCCTGTCACCAAAATCGCGACGCGGGCCAGGTGCACCGCGCGGGCCTGTCTCATCGCGTGGCGCGCGCGGCTTGAATGGCCGGTCACCATCGGCGCGCGGTGGTCTGTCGCTGAACTCGCGACGTGGCGGGCGATCACCAAAATCACGACGCGGCGTGCGGTCACTGAAATCCTTGCGCGGTGGCCTGTCGCCATCCTCGCGTGGGCGGCGGGCGGGGCGCTCCTGACCGCTTGCATCGCCACGTGGGGCTGCGAAATCAGCGCGAGTGTAGCGTGGCTTGCGCGGCAGGTCCGGCGACGTGCCCGTGACGCGCTCCACGGTGACACGGCGGCCCTTGGGGTCTTCGATGGCCTTGGCACGGACGCGTTCACGGCCACCGGCGGCCTCGCGGCTGGCGCGCTCGTCACGCGGGTCGGCACCCCGGCGCGGGCCGGTGCGCTTGGGTTTCATGCCGCTGGTTTCTTCGTCACGCCAGATGGCGCCGCGCCCTTCCTCGGCCCTGAGCAGGATGTCGCGCGGTGCGTCGCCAGCCTCTTCGCGGGCGCGGTGATAGGCACCTTCGCGCGGGCGGCGGGCAGGTTTTTCGCCACCAGCGTCGTCACGGCGCGGGCCGCGCTCGGCAAAGCGTGGTTTGTCGCCACGGGGTGCGCCGCGCCCGCCATCACGCGGAGCATCGCGGGCTGCGCCACGTGGTCCATCGCGCAGAGAAGCCCGCGTGGGCCGCTCATCCTCATGGGGCCTGTCAACGCGGTTCTCGTTGCGCATCGGCGCTTCGAAATCGACGCCAGCAATTGTTGCCAACTGGTCGCCAAGCTGGTCGCGCAGCACGCGGGTGCGCACCTCCTCGACCTGACCCTCGACCAGTTCACCAAGCTGAAACGGCCCGAACGAGATGCGGATCAGCCGGTTCACGGTCAAGCCCAGGTGTTCCAGCACGCGCTTGACCTCGCGGTTCTTGCCCTCGCGCAGGTCGACGGTGAGCCAGGTGTTGTCGCCCACCTGCCGGTCTCGGGTCGCGATCACGGGGCCGAAATTCTCACCATCGATGGTGACGCCGCCGCGCACCGCATCAAGCTTGTCCTGCGTGATCTCGCCATAGGCGCGGGCGCGATAGCGGCGCAGCCAGCCGGTTTCCGGGTGGCCAAGCACGCGCGCCAGCCCGCCATCGTTGGTGAGCAGAAGCAGACCTTCGGTGTTGATATCGAGCCGCCCGATGGTGATGACACGCGGCAGGTCTTCGGGAAGGGCATCAAACAGCGTGGCGCGGCCTTCGGGGTCGTGGTTGGTCGAGACGAGGCCAGATGGCTTGTGAAACAACCAAAGCCGCGTCCGCTCACGGGCGGGCAGGGCTTCACCGTCGATCGTGATCCTTGCCGTGGGCAGAACATCAAGCGCAGGTGAGGTGATCGGTGCGCCATCGACGGTGACCCGGCCTTCCTCGATCATCGCTTCCGCGTCACGGCGCGAGGCTATGCCTGCCCGTGCGATGACCTTGGCGATGCGCATCGCGCCGCCATCCTTTTCGGGCGAGGCCAGCCGCTCGGGATTGCCGCCGCGCGGCAGAAAGGGACGGCGCTCGGGACGCGATGACGAACGCGGCGCGTCGGACGGATCACGCTGCGGCCTGTCATTGTCGTTGAACCGGCGCGGTGGTCTTTCGCCATCAAATGCGCGGCCAGGTTCTCGACCTGGCGTGCGTGGGCGGAAACCTTCGCCGGATCGTTCGCCGGATGGGCGCTCGGAGCGGTAGCCACCGCGCTCACCGTCTGGTCGCATGCCGCCCGATCTGTCGCCACGCGGTGCACTGCTGCGTGGTGCATCACCATCGCGGTTGAAGCGTGGCTTGAATGCTCTGTCGCCGCCTGCCCGGCCATCGGGGCGGTCAAATCGCGGGCGCTCTTGCCGTGGTCCTTCTGATCTCGGTCCATCCGCTCTCGGTCCATCTGACCTTGGCCCATCTGACTTTGGCCCATCAAAGCGGCGCGGCCTCTCGCTGCGTTCGCTGGCAGGTGGCGCATCACGGAATGCGCCAGGGCG
>JBOFFB010000008.1:0-2654 GCA_051648385.1 Allobosea sp. | reverse complement strand
CGCCGTTCGCTCATCCCGTGGCTTGCCACCAGATGCGCGACAGCTTTCCGCTCGGCAGCGGGCGTCACCATTTCTTTCCCAGCAAATCCTTCAGCGCCACGTTGTCGAGCATGGCATCGGCCAGCATGCGTTTGAGCTTACCGTTCTCATCCTCCAGCGCCTTCAGCCGCTTGGCTTCGGACACGTCCATGCCGCCAAACCTGGCTTTCCATTTGTAGATGCTGGCATCGCTGACACCGTGCTTGCGGCAAAGGTCAGCCACCGAGACGCCTGCCTCGTGCTCCTTCAGGATGCCGATGATCTGTTCTTCCGAAAAACGACTGCGCTTCATGTTCTGGTCCTCAGGTTGGGCCAGAACGAACTTCAAACTGGATTAAGCGGAAGGGGCGATGTCAGCAGCGCGGCGATGAATGTCATGGTCTTCCAGTGGCCGTGCGGCACGTGGGCGGTCAGCCGTTTGCTGCGCTCGCCCCAGCCTCTGAGCGGAGCCATATTGGTCTTGACCCATGTCTCGTCGAGAAAACCTGCCGCGCAGGGTCAATCGTGCCCTGATAGCGCCTCCACTGCTCGCGGCGACGCGCCAGCTTGGGCCGTGTCACCTGGTCGGCGGGAAGCACGGTTTTTTTTGAAGCTCTTGCCCTCTCTGTGCAGAAAGCGGCCGACGCTGGCCGGGTGAACCTTCAGGCCACGCGCGGCAAGGCCTTCCGTCAACACCGCTATTGTCGCGTGGGGCATCCGCTCCACCTCGGACAGCACCCAGTCACGGTACTCTCCGGCAATCAGAAAAGGCCGATGCCCGCCCATCTTGCCCGGTGTGGCACTGCCCGTCGCCCGCTTGCGCTGTGCCCACTTGATAACGCTCGAAACCGCGACCTTCAGCGCCGACGCATGATCGACGACATGACGCTGCGCAATCTGTCTCCAGCCACACAGCGATCCTATCTGCATGCGGTGACGAAGTTCAGCCGCCATTTTGGCGGTGCGCCAGACCGGCTCGGACTGGAAGACGTGCGTTCGTTCCAGGTGCATCTGGTCAGCCAGGGGATCTCCTGGCCCGCCTTGAACCAGACGGTCTGGGCCCTGCGCTTTTTCTACGGCGTCACACGGGACCGCGCCGAGATTCCCGAGCGCATCGTCGAGGCCCGCACACCGCGCAAGCTGCCTGCGATCCTGGGAGCGGATGAGGCCGTGCGTTTCCTGGAGGCCGTACCCTCGCTGAAGACGCGCGTCGCACTGACGACGGCTTATGCAGCGGGCCTTCGGGCCTCGGAAGCGGTGAGCCTGAAGGTCACCGATATCGACAGCGCCCGGATGGTGCTGCAGGTCCGGCACGGCAAGGGCGCGAAGGACCGAACGGTCATGCTCTCGGTCGCGCTTCTGGCGATCCTGCGCAGCTATTGGCGGCTGGCGCGTCCGGGCGATTGGCTTTTCCCCGGCCGTGGCCCGGACAAGCCGATGGATGTGCAGGTTCTGCACGCGGCCTGCCGCTCGGCTGCGAAGGCAGCAGGCCTGACGAAGAAGGTCAGCGTGCATACGCTGCGCCACGGCTTCGCCACCCATCTTCTGGAGAGCGGGACCGATATCCGCATCATTCAGGTGCTTCTGGGCCACGCCAGTCTGTCGACGACCGCGCGCTACACCCATGTGGCGACCACGACAATCGCCAGGACGCGAAGCCCGCTCGATCGGCGCGATCTCACCGTGACGCCTCGCGCCTGAGCTGCGGATATGCACAGCGCTCTGGAGGTGGCGGATGTCTTCCGCCGCCACGGCCCTGCTTGTCGCCGGGAACGGCCCGTGCCGCTTGGCCGGGTCGAGACACGCGTCATGAGCGCCATTGCGCTGTGTCGCACGGCAGCTCTGGGCGGGCATGTCGAAGCCTGCGACGGCGGCACGCACAGCCGCATCGCCTACAACTCCTGCCGCAACCGCCATTGCCCGAAGTGCCAGGGTACGGCGCGGGAGGCATGGTTGGCGGAGCGGAACAAGGATCTGCTGCCCACGCCCTACTTCCATGTCGTCTTCACAGTGCCTGCACCGATCGGGGCGCTGGCCTTCCAGAACAAGGCCCTCGTCTACGCCATCCTGTTCGAGGCGGCGGCCTACGCGCTGAGGACCGCCGGCCGTGATCCGCGGCATCTGGGTGGTGAGGTTGGTGCCGTGGCCATTCTCCACACCTGGGGGCAAGCGCTCACGCATCATCCCCATGTGCATTGTCTGGTTCCGGGCGGTGCACTGGCCCGCGACGGTCGCTGGATCGCCTGCAGGGAGAACTTCCTCCTACCCATCCATGTCCTCTCGCAACTGTTCCGGCGCCGCTTCGTCGAGAGGCTCCAGGAGGCCAGAGCCGCGGGTCAACTTGGCTTCTTCGGCGAGCTTGCCGCCCTCAACGATGTCGAAGCCTTCGAGTTCTGGCTCGCCGCGCAGCGACGCACGGGCTGGGTCGTCTATGCCAAACCGCCCTTTGGTTCGCCGCAGCACGTGCTGGCCTATCTCGGTCGCTACACCCACCGTGTCGCCATCGCCAACAGCCGCCTCGTCGGCATGGACGACAGCAGCGTCTCCTTCCGCTGGCGGGACTATCGCCATGGCAGCTCTGTCCGCATCATGAGACTCGATGCGAGCGAGTTCATTCGCCGCTTCCTGCTGCATGC
>JBOFFB010000007.1:0-2187 GCA_051648385.1 Allobosea sp. | reverse complement strand
ACCTTAAGCAGCACGCGCGCCGCGCCTTCGGGATAGCGCCGGCCTTGCTCCCAGTCCTGGATTGTTCGCTATGGTAGGCCGAAGGAAGCGGCGAAGGCTTCCTGGGTCATGTTCATGCGCTGGCGGAGTGCGCTGACATTGACGGCCTCCAGCGTATGGACACCGAAGCCTTTCGTCTCGCCCCTGGCGAAAGCCAGCGCCTCTTCGGCGGCGTTGATGATCCTGCTTCCGGCCTTGGTCATGACGGTCGGCACCTTGGCATTTTAGCTCTGACGTTTTGGCCGAAGATCAGCCACAAAACCGCTATGCTCTTTTACATCCACCTGTCATGTTTTCCTGCGACGTTTACCTGAGAAGATGTTGGGGGCAAACAATGCGAAGATTTCGGCAGATCGCTGTTCTGGTTGCGTTGTCGCTCGTGGGTACCGTCGAATATGCAACCGCGCAATCCGAGCTTGGTCTCGCAGAACGCCGCGCGCTCGCCTCTTTCGAACAGCAGCGATTTCCCGCGATCAAGGCTGAAATCGACAAGGCTGCCACTTTCGAACTTCCCCTTGAGGTACGCTGGAACGAGATCGCCCTGCCCGGCAAGGCGGCAGACTATGCGAAGGATGAGTTCTGGGTGAACATCTATTTTCGGCCGCTTGTTCTGGCTCTCTCGCGTGTGACCATTGACCAGATGGGTAAGGACGCGCTTAAGGCAAAGCTCAAGAGCGTTGTTGTCAGGTATGATCAGTCCACGGCGCCCGCGAGCAATTATGCGAACGGACTGTCATTCGCGAATGGTGTGTTATCGATTAACTTTCAGCCATGGTCCAATACCGGCGATATCGAACCGCGCGCCAAGGCGATGCAAGCGTTGCTGGAGAAGAATCTCTAGCGGATGCAACGCAACGAGAAACTCGAAGTGCGCATAAAACGGCTGCCTTCCGTATCGCCTGATGTGGTCGGCGGCTCCCCCTTCGGAAGAACTTCCACTTGCTCTCAAGTCGGGATCGGAAACCTCGGCAGGTTGGAGGAGGCGCAAACGCCTGTGCCTCTCCTTCTCCCCGCCTGCGGGGAGAAGGACAGGATGAGTACTTGGTCGAGGAGGCTGACGTTGGGACTATTCACTCGGTCACTTACCCCAGCCCTTGCCCCGCGAGCGGAGATGATTCCGGATATGAGAAGGTAACGTTGCCTTCCGCTTGCCACTTATGTTACATGGTCATTCAGATGGTCATACGAGAGCGCAGCATGAACAAATGGCCAGTCCATGACGCCAAGGCGCGGTTCAGCGAGCTTCTGAACGCAGCGGAAGTGGACGGCCCGCAGATAGTGCTGCGCCGGGGGGCAGAAACGGCTGTCGTTGTCTCGATGCGCGAATGGCAGAGGCTCCAGCTGCGCGAACCCATGTCCGTGAAGGTTTGGCTCCTGAGCGACATCGGGCGTGGCGAGCTTGAACTGCCCGAGCGCGGTCGCTCTCGCCGCCGGGCGATCCCGGATCTTTCGTGACGCGCTATCTCGTCGATACCAATGTCATCTCGGAACTGCGCCGCGCCCGGCCGCATGGGGCCGTGATCGCCTGGCTCAATTCGGTTGGTCCACATGATCTTGCGGTTTCTGCCGTCACAATCGGAGAAATCCAGGCCGGCATAGAAATCACCCGCGCACGCGATCCCGGGCGCGCCGGCGAGATCGAGGAATGGCTGGAATTGATACTGAATTCCTTCGCGGTGCTGCCAATGGACGCGCAGGCCTTCCGCGTATTCGCACGCCTTATGCACGGGCTGCCCGATCATCTGATGATGGACGCAATGATCGCTGCGACTGCAAAGTCCGAGGGTTTGACGGTTGCCACGCGGAACGTGGCAGACTTCGCCATGTTCGGCACTGCAACAGTCAATCCCTTCGAGCACTGCTGACTGCAACAGATGCGCGTCACACCAACCTGCCCTCCTTTCCTCTCGCAGGAAGAAGGTCAGGCCAGCGCCTCAGTTCAACTTCACTTCACCGCCGCTGCATACATCTCCGCCACATATTCCCAGTTCACGAGGCTCTCGATGAACGCCTTGCAATAGTCGGGGCGGCGGTTGCGGTAGTCGATGTAGTAGCTGTGCTCCCAGACATCGTTGCCGAGGATCGGCAGCGCGCCATGCACCAGCGGGCTTTCGCCGTTGGCGGTCTTCATGATGATGATCTTGCCGT
>JBOFFB010000006.1:0-2741 GCA_051648385.1 Allobosea sp. | reverse complement strand
TGACCTGCTTCGGTCAATGCCAGTTGCCGGGTCGAGCGATTGAAGATGCGCGTTCCGAGATATGTCTCCAGATCCGAGATTGTTCGGCTGACAGTCGCGAGCGGGACGCTGCGTTTGCGGCCTGCTGCCGACAAACTGCCTGCCTTGACCACATCCAGCAAGATGGACATCGATTCAAGCCTATCCATGTTGCTTCCAATTTCCGGGAGGGACCGTTTCGACAATGTCGTCTATTGGATGAAAATGGAAGGGGCTACCTCTTCTGGCAGCAGGCCGATCCGGCCAAGCCAGATGAGGAACCGATCATGCCCCGCCTTGCTACTCCAGCTTCGATAGAAGCTGCTCCCACTGCCTCACAACCACTTCTCGAAGCCGTCAAGAAGCAGCTTGGCATCGTGCCGAACCTGTTCCGGCTTGTCTCGAACAGCCCTGCGGCTCTTGAGGGCTATCTCGGCCTCTCCGGCGCTTTGGGGAAGGGCACATTGCCCGCCCAGACACGCGAGCGGATTGCCCTCGCAGTCGCTGAAATCAACGGCTGCGACTACTGCCTCTCGGCCCACACCTACATCGGCAAGAACATGGCCAAGCTGGACGACGCCGAGATGACCGCCAATCGCAGCGGCGCATCGAACGATCCCAAGGCCGATGCCGCCGTGCGCTTCGCCGCCAAGATCGTCCGCGAACGTGGCCATGTGAATGACGATGACGTCCGCGTGGTCAGGCTGGCTGGGTACGACGATGCACAGATCATCGAGATCGTGCTGCACGTCGCCCTGAACACCTGGACGAACTACCTCAACAACGTCGCCGAGACCGTCATCGATTTCCCGGTCGTTGCCGCCCGCAAGGCCGCCTGAACAACCCCTCTTTCCTGCCCAAATCCCGCAACCGGAGTATCTGACATGACTGCAATTCATACCCGTCGTGCTGCCCTTGCCGCTGTGGCCCTTGGGCTCGGCCTGGCAAGTCTGGCAACGCCCGTCCTAGCACAATCGCGCACGGGCGGATCACCGAATTCGATGTACGCCGGCATCGGCCTCAAGGGCCACGATCCCGTCGCCTACTTTGCTGACGGCAAATCCCGGCAGGGCCTTGAAACCATCACGACGACAAACGCCGGCCTGACCTGGCGTTTTGCGACTGTCGAGAACCAGAAGGCGTTTCAGAAGGAGCCCGGAAAATACCTGCCCCAATACGGCGGCTTCTGTGCCTGGGGCGTGGCCAACGGCAAGCTCTTCGACATCGACCCCGTCAACGGATGGACGGTCACCGACGGCAAACTCTTCGTGGTGTTCAACGGCGATATCCTGAAGCTGTTCAAGGCGGATCAGACGGCGCTTGTCGTGAAGGCCGAGCAGAACTGGCCGAAGCTCAACCAGTAATCAGGTGGATTGAGACCCATCGTGCGGCAGCCAATCCTGCAGCCATCCCAAGTATGGCTGCCGCACTCACCCAGACAAAGCAGAGCCCCGCGCCCATACAAGGAACCAGACGATGATAACTCTTTCGCG
Source organism: Allobosea sp. (assembly GCA_051648385.1). Lineage (GTDB taxonomy): Bacteria > Pseudomonadota > Alphaproteobacteria > Rhizobiales > Beijerinckiaceae > Allobosea. Next base: position 1,230 of record JBOFFB010000006.1, on the reverse strand, counting down.
CCGGGGCTTTGCCCGGTCCCTCCTCGCCGCATCCGCCGTTTCCGTATTGCCGACGTTTGCGAACGCACGCAGCACCACGGTCATCCCCTCAATTGCGCCTCTAGCCCGGATCAATGTTGGCCGCTTCGAAGTGACATTCCTGTCGGATGGCTTCATCGATTTCCCATTTTCGCTGTTCACGGGCGCTCCCCCGGCAGCGGTCGAGCATGCAGTCAGTTCCTTCTTTGCAGCCCGTCCCACGGGTGTCCGCTCGGGCTTCACCGTCTGGCTCATTCGCGATGGCGATCAGCTCATTCTGGTCGATGCGGGTCCTGCAGGCACCGTCAGCAAGACCTCCGGGCGGCTGCCTGCCGCGTTGGCAGCGATTGGCGTCAAGCCGGAGCAGATCGACGCTGTCATCGTCACCCACATGCATGTCGATCATATCGCGGGTCTGGTTGCTGGCGGTCGCGCCAACTTCCCCAATGCAGAGATTTATGCTGACCGCCGCGACGTCACTCATTTTACCGACGCCGCCAAAGCCAGCGCCGCGCCTGATCTGCTCAAGAGCAGCTTTGCGAAATCACAGGAGCTGGTTGCGCTCTATCCGCGCTTGCAGCGCATTGATGGCGACCGCGAGATCGTAAGGGGCGTGTCCGTGTTCGATCTTTCTGGTCACACACCCGGTCAGGTTGGCGTCCGGATCGAGGATGGCAAGGACAGCCTGCTGCTTGTCGCTGACATGCTGTTCCATCCCGCTGCTCATCCGTCAATTCCGGGCCTGGGCATCCTGTTCGAACAGGACAAGGCGGCTGCCGATGCGGCGCGTGCCAGGTTCTTCCCGAAGGCGGCTGCCGAGAAATCGCTCCTTGCCGCCACACATATGCCGTTTCCGGGTCTTGGACGGATCATCAAGGATGGCAGCGCGTTGCGCTGGCTACCCGCCGACTGGGAATATTCGATGTGAGCTCGCCACTGACTTCAGGCGACCGGTCGCACGCAAGGCTTCCAATTGAGGGTAAAACGATGACTTTACAATCAAATGCGTTGCGACTGACGCCTTCAGGCGAGGGCTTTTCGCTGGTGCGCTCGATGGGTCTTGTTTCCAAGCCTAGGGGCCACAAAGTCGTGGTGCGTATCGGCGCAGCCAGCCTGAACTACCGTGATCTGCTGGTGCGTCAGAATGCCAGCGGGGATACCGAGGCTGGGCTGATACCGCTTTCGGATGGTGCCGGCACGGTCGACGCCATC
>JBOFFB010000005.1:0-9287 GCA_051648385.1 Allobosea sp. | reverse complement strand
GGCGGCAAGGTCTCGGACCGCAACGCGGTGCGTGCAGGCCTGCGCAAGGCAGATTTCAAATCCCTGCGCGGTGACTTCAAGATCGGCGCGAACGGCTATCCGATCCAGGATTTCTATCTGGTGCAGGTGGCCAAGCGCGCTGACGGCAAGTTCCAGACCGAAATCCGCGAGAAGGTGTTCAGCGGCTACACCGATGTCTATGCCAAGGATTGCAAGCCTGCGGGTTGAGCAATGCTCTTTCGTCATTCCGGGGCCCGCCACTGGCGGGAGCCCGGAACCCATACCACCGATAGTCATGGGTTTACGCAATGGTCGTTTTCTGATGGTATTGGACCAGTTGCATGACCAGCCCGCTGATGGCTTTCGGGCTCGGCTAAAGCCGCCCCGGAATGACGGTGTGCTGCGGGCACCAAGGTGCCGCCGATTATGACCCTGTCGCTCTTCCTGATCCAGACGCTGAACGGCTTGCAGTTCGGCATCCTGTTGTTCTTTATCGCTGCAGGCCTGACGCTGGTGTTCGGGGTGATGGATTTCATCAATCTCGCACACGGCGTGCAGTACATGATCGGGGCCTACCTCGCCGCGATGTTCACCTCGCTGACGGGCAACTTCTTCTTCGGCCTGATGCTGGCCTTGCCGACGGCTTTGCTGTTCGGCCTTTTGCTGGAATTCCTGATATTCCGGCATCTTTATGCACGCGATCATCTTGATCAGGTGCTGGCCACATTCGGCATCATCATCTTCCTCAATCAGGCGGTGAAGGTGGTGTGGGGAGCCGCTCCCCTCAGCGTGCCGGTGCCCGAGATCCTGTCCGGAACGGTCGTGCTGATGGACGGGCTGCTTTATCCCATCTACCGGCTGGCGTTGATCGCCTCCGGCCTCGCCGTCGCGGCGCTGCTTTACATCCTCGTCAGCTATACCCGCATTGGCATGCTGGTCCGTGCGGGCGCTACGAACGCGCCGATGGTTTCTGCGCTGGGCGTCGACATCAGCCGCCTGTTCATGATCGTTTTCGGCTTTGGCGCAATGCTGGCGGGCTTTGCCGGGGCGATGGTTGCGCCGATCCTGTCGGTCGAACCCGGCATGGGCGACAACCTGCTCATCCTGACCTTCGTGGTCATCGTCATCGGCGGCATCGGCTCGATCAGGGGCGCGTTCATCGCTGCCCTTCTGGTCGGGCTGGTCGACACGCTCGGGCGCATCTTCGGGCCGTTCCTGTTGCGCCTGATCATGGACCCGTCTGCCGCGAGCCAGACCGGGCGTGCGCTGGCCCCGATGCTGATCTACATCCTCATGGCAGCGGTGCTGTTCTTCCGGCCAGCGGGCCTGTTCCCGGTCCGCAAATGAGTGATGTTCAGCATACGGGCATCGCATCCAAGGCCGCGCCTCGCGGCTTTCTGGCGCGCGAGTGGCTGCCGGTGCTGCTGTTCACGGTCCTCATGCTGCTGCCCTTTGCGGCCATGCTTGGGCCGGAAAAATACACGCTCAGCCTCCTCACCCGCGTGATGATCTTCGCACTGGCGGCGCTGTCGCTCGATCTCATCCTTGGATACGGCGCGCTTGTCAGCTTCGGCCATGCGGCCTTTCTCGGGCTTGGCGGATATGCGGTCGGTATCCTCGCCTCGCACGGCACGACGGATGCGCTGGTCCAGATCATGCTTGCGCTCGGCATCTCCGGCCTGTTTGCCCTTGCCACAGGGGCGCTGTCGCTGCGCACCAAGGGCGTCTATTTCATCATGATCACGCTGGCTTTCGGGCAGATGGCGTTCTTCTTCGCCATCTCGCTCTCGGCCTATGGCGGCGATGACGGGCTGACGTTGCGCGCCCGCAGCACCATTTTCGGCCAGAGCTGGCTGGAGAATGACCGGGTCTTCTATGGCGTGGTTCTGGCCATCCTGCTTGGCTGCTACCTGCTCACCCGATCCATCGTTGCCTCGCGCTTCGGGCGGGTTTTGCGCGGTGCCAAGGAGAACCCCGTGCGCATGGAGGCGATCGGCTTCTCGCCCTTTCGCTACCAGCTTGGCGCCTATGTCATTTCCGGCATGATGTGCGGGTTGGCAGGCTTCCTGCTCGCCAACCAGGCCGAGTTCGTGGCTCCTGCCTACATGTCGTGGCAGCGCTCGGGGGAGCTCATCGTCATGGTCATCCTTGGCGGCCTTGGCTCTCTGCATGGCGCGATCCTCGGGGCCGCTGCCTTCCTGTTGCTCGAGGAAATCCTGTCAGGCTTCACCGAACACTGGAAGTTGATCTTCGGGCCGTTCCTTGTGCTGGTCGTGCTGTTCGCGCGCGGCGGGCTGCTCGGCTTCATCAAGGGCCAAAATGGTGGAGCATCCCGTGGCTGAGGTCGCGCTCTCGATCAAGGACCTGAACAAGGCCTATGGTGCGCTCAAGGTGACGGACCATGTCAGCCTTGATGTGACGGCAGGCGAACTCCACGCCGTCATAGGCCCCAACGGTGCGGGCAAGACCACGCTGATCCACCAGATTTCTGGTTTTGCACCGTCTGACAGCGGCACGATCTCGTTGCATGGCCGCGATATCTCCGGCCTGACGATGGCGGCGCGGGTCAGGCTCGGGCTGGCGCGCTCATTCCAGATTACCTCGATCATTCCGGGCTTCTCGGCGCTGGAGAATGTGGCGCTGGCCGTACAGGCACGGATGGGCTCGTCGTTCAACTTCTTCGGCGACGCCGGCAGCGAGGAGCGGCTCAACCAACCGGCGCGCGATATCCTTGACACTGTCGGGCTTGGCACGCGGGCGGGTCTCAGCGCAGGCCTGCTCTCCCACGGCGAGAAGCGCCAGCTTGAACTCGCCATTGCCATCGCCACTGCGCCGAAGGTGCTGCTGCTTGATGAGCCATTGGCAGGCACCGGGCCGGAAGAGAGCGAGGCGGTTATCGCACTCCTGAAAAAGCTCAAGGGCCGCTACACCATCGTGCTGATCGAGCATGACATGGAGGCGGTCTTCCAGCTTGCCGACAAGGTCTCGGTGCTGGTCTATGGCCAGATCATCGCCAGCGGCGACCCTTCCGAAGTCCGCAACAACCCGGCGGTGCGCGAAGCCTATCTCGGCGAGGAGGCGTGATGCTGGTCGTCGAAGCGCTGCAAACCTCCTATGGCGACAGCCAGGTGCTGTTCGGCATGGACCTCAAGGTCGGCAAGGGCGAGGTCGTGACGCTGCTGGGCCGCAACGGCATGGGCAAGACCACGACGATCAAATCGATCCTCGGCCTGCTGAAACCGAAAGCTGGGCGCATCAGCTTCGATGGTGTCGATGTGACCGGCAAGGCGCCTTACCGCATCGCGCAACTCGGCATCGGGCTGGTGCCGGAAGGGCGGCAGATCTTCCCGACGCTCACTGTTGAAGAGAATCTGATCGCAACCGCTGCCGCGCGCTTCGGCACCGCGCGCTGGACACTGAGCGGTGTCTATGCGCTTTTCCCACGCCTGAAAGAGCGGCGCGGCAATTTCGGCAACCAGCTCTCGGGTGGCGAGCAGCAGATGCTGGCGATCGGGCGGGCGCTGATGACCAATCCGAAGCTTGTCATCCTCGACGAGGCGACCGAAGGCCTGGCCCCACTGATCCGGCAGGAAATCTGGGCCTGCCTCGCAATGCTGAAGGCCGAGGGCGAGGCCATCCTCGTCATCGACAAGAATGTGGACGCGCTGGCCAAACTGGCCGATCATCACGCAGTGATCGAAAAGGGACGCGTGGTCTGGATGGGGACATCACCTGAACTGATGGCGAACCCCAAACTCAAAGACCGTTATCTGCATGTGTGACCCATGGGTCCGCCTTCGGGCCTATGGCAAGCGCAAAGCGCGCCCGAGCCAATGCGAGGAACACAAACTGTTTGGCATGCCAAACAGTTTGCAACATGAGGAACCCCTATGAAACTCAACCCCGGCATCACCCGCGCTGGCGAAGGCATTGACGGCATTTCGTGGAGCATCCTTGGCCAGACCTATGTGCTCAAGGAGGTTTCCGAGCATTCCATGGCCTGGCACGCGACATTTCCGGCAGGTACCTTTGTGCCGCCGCACATCCACCCGACGCAGGATGAGTTCATCTACATGCTGGAAGGCCAGCTTGAACTGGTGCTGGACGGACGCGAATCCAAGGCCGGCCCGGGCGACCTGGTGAAAATGCCGATGGGCATCCCGCATGGCATCTTCAACAAGAGCGGTGGATCGGTGAAATGCCTGTTCTGGGTCTCGCCGACGCGGGCACTCTATGACCTGTTCTGGGCGATCCATTCGATGAAGGAGCAGAACCCGGCAGAGGTGGTGGCGCTCGCGGCCAGACACGAAGTAGATTTCCTGCCGCCACCGGAGGGGTGAGGTATGGTGTCATCCCCGGCGCTCCGAAGGTGCGGGAAGGGGATCCATCTTGGTCGTTGTACAAGGATGGATCCCCTTCCCGGCCTTGCAGGCCGCCGGGGATGACACCGATGCCGAATACTCAATTGTCCGGAAATCACCCCGCCTTGCGGTTGACCTGCGCCAGCGCGAAACCCGCCGTTCCGGCATAGCCGCGCACGATGGCTTTTCTTTCATCGTGGGAGAGCACGCGGTCGACGTCATCGAAACCGGCGGGTGCCAGCTTCTCGACTTCGTCGATGACGCGTTCTGGCCCGCCCTTGCGGTTGAGCGCCACGATCTCGGCGGTCTTGGGCAGCCGCTCGTCCTCGTAGGCGGCAAGCGCCTGATAGGGATGATCGGCGCGGGCGAGATGGTCCGCCAGCGAGCGCGCATCGAGGATGGCCTGGCTGGCTCCATTCGAGCCGACCGGATACATCGGGTGCGCCGCGTCGCCGAGCAGTGTGACGCGGCCGTGGGTCCAGCGCGGCAGCGGATCACGGTCGCACATCGGATATTCGTAGAAGGCCTCGGTCGAGCGGATCAATCCGACGAGATCGAAGCTCGGGATTTCGTAGCGGCGCGCATACGGCAGCACCTCGTCGAGCCGCCCGCGCCGCGACCAGCTCTCTTTGCCGGGCGGATGGGGCGTGTCGCTGACACGCGCCGTGACCACCCAGTTGGTCAGGCGGCTGTCCGGTGTCCGCCCCGCACCGATCGGATAGAGCACGAGCTTGGCACCCATGCCGCCTGCGATGATCATCGAGCGGCCTGTCATGAACGCTGGGAAATCAGCAGCGCCGCGCCACATCATCACGCCGTTCCAGTGTGGCAGACCCTGATTCTTGACGTAGTGTTCGCGCACCGCTGAATGGATGCCATCCGCGCCAACAAGCACTTCGCCGCGCACGGTTTCGCTGCCCGCGCCTTCAACCGAATCAAGAAACTGCGCGGTGACCCCGCCATCATCCTGAATGAAGCCAACCAGCTTGCGCCCGGTGCGGATCGCATCAGGCCCTAGCCGTTCGATCACGGCGTCATGAATGAGCTTTTGCAGCTTGCCGCGATGGATCGAGAATTGCGGAACATCGAAACCGGCACCGACCCCGCGCGGCTCGCGCCAGACGATCTGGCCAATGCGGTTCATGTAAATCAGCTCATGGGTGCGGATGCCGACCGCGTCGAGCGCCGGCAAAAGGCCGAGATCAGCCAGCTCCTTGATGGCGTGCGGCAACGTGTTGATGCCGACACCGATCTCGCGGACTTCGCTGGCCTGCTCATAGATTACCGAGGAGATGCCCCGCCTGTGCAGCATGAGCGCAAGCGTGAGGCCGCCGATGCCAGCTCCCGCAATGATCACCTTGGCCGGGCCGGTCGGGGCCAATGGCTGGCCGACAACGATCACAGAGCGCGCTGCGGCTGTAGACTTGTGGGACTTCTTGTCCTGCTTTTTGGCTGACGTCTTGCCGTTCGCTTTGCCATCCTTGGCCATCACGCTACCCTTCACCAAAACTTGGCGACAGTTTGCCGATGGCACGCTGCAAAATGCAAGCATTGCCGCCAAACAGGGTTTCCAGGCCTATCCGTGTGGCTCTGATCTGGCCACATTGAGTCAATTCAGGGAGGAGAAGTCTCGATCTACGGCAATATCCCTGCTTTCCTGTTCACGGCGACCTTTCCTGTTCACGGCGACCTGCCAAGGGATGAAAACATCGGCCGCCTCCGCTAGGTGAGAAGCATGCTTGAACAACCACCCAGCGCCGCACCGGATGCCGCCCAGAAGGCGACGCCCTCGATGGCGCAGTATCTCGAGATCAAGGCGGTCAATCCCGGCAGCCTGCTGTTCTACCGGATGGGTGATTTCTACGAGCTGTTCTTCGGTGATGCCGAGATTGCCTCGCGGGCTCTCGGCATCGTTCTGACCAAGCGCGGCCGCCATGGCGGCGAAGATATTCCCATGTGCGGTGTGCCGGTGGTTCGCGCCGATGATTACCTGCAGCGCCTGATCGGTCTCGGCCACCGCGTTGCCGTCTGCGAGCAGCTGGAGGACCCGAGCGAGGCCCGCAAGCGTGGCTCGAAATCAGTGGTGCGCCGGGATGTGGTGCGTCTCGTCACACCCGGCACCGTCACCGAGGAAAACCTGCTCGACCCGTCGCGCGCCAGCCTTCTGGTGGCGCTGTCGCGGCGGCGTTTGCCTGATGAAAGCTGGATTTTCGGCGTTGCCGCCGTCGACATCACGACCGGGCGCTTCACGGTGGCCGACACCACGCAAGGCGGCCTTGGCGTGGAGTTGGCTCGGCTCGAACCGCGCGAGATCGTGCTGCCAGACGCCATCCACGAGGAGGCCGACCTGAGGCCGCTCTGGCGTGACACGAAAGCCGCCATGAGCCCGTTGGCGCAAGGTGGCATCGATCCGGCCTCGGCGGAACGCCGGCTCAAGGAGTATTTCGGCGTCGCCACGCTCGATGCCTTTGGCAGCTTCTCGCGCTCGGAAATCGCGGCAGCTGCCATGGTACTGGCCTATGTCGAGCGCACACAGATGGCCTCCCGCACGCCGCTGATGCCGCCGCGCCGCGATGGTGCGGACACATTGATGCGGATCGATGCCGCCACCCGCGCCAACCTCGAGCTGATGCGAACGTTGGGCGGCGAGCGCCACGGCAGCCTGATCCAGACCATCGACCGCACGCTGACGCCGGGCGGGGCGCGCCTGATCGGTGAGCGCATGTCTTCGCCGCTGATCGACGTGGCCACCATCCAGGCGCGGCATGACAGCGTTGCCCTGTTCCTTGGCGAGGCATTGTTGCGCGAACGCCTGCGCAGCCTGCTGGTACGCGTGCCCGATATCGAGCGAGCCTATGGCAGGCTGGTCCTCGACCGTGGCGGCCCGCGCGACCTGACGGCACTGGCAGGAGGGCTTGATGCGGCTGCAAGCATCGCGCGCGAGCTTTCCGATTTGATCACGCTGCCTGCCGAGCTTGCCAATGCGGCAGGTGCGCTTGCCAGCGTTGACCGCGCCCTGCCACAACGCCTGCAAGACGCCTTGGCAGACGAGCTGCCCCTGATGGCGCGTGATGGCGGTTTCATCCGCGAGGGCTACCGCGCCGATCTCGACGAACTGCGCGAATTGCAGACAGACTCGCGCCGCATCATCGCCGCCTTGCAGGGCCGCTATGCCAGCGAGACGGGCGTCCGCACCCTGCGCATCAAACACAACAACGTGCTCGGTTTCTTCATCGAGGTGCCACAGGCGGCGGGCGAGGCCTTCATGCAGGAGCCGCACCGCGCCACCTTCGTGCATCGCCAGACCATGGCGGGCGCAATGCGTTTCACCTCGGTGGAGCTTGGCGAGTTGCAGGACAAGATCGCATCGGCGGCTGATCGCGCACTGAGGTTGGAGCTGGCACAGTTTACCGAGTTGCGGGCTGCGGTGCTTGAAGCTGGCGACAACATCAGGAGTTCGGCCCAGGCGCTGGCGCTGGTCGATGTCTCGGCGGCACTGGCCGAGCTTGCCGCGACCGAACGATGGGTCCGGCCCGAGATCGACGCATCCGACACGCTCGTGATCACCGGAGGGCGACATCCCGTGGTTGAGGCGGCGCTGAAGCGCGACGGCCAGCCTTTCGTCGCCAATGACTGCGACCTCACCGCCAAGGGCGGCGGGCGCATCACGCTGCTGACAGGCCCCAACATGGCCGGCAAGTCGACGTTTCTGCGCCAGAATGCGTTGATCGTGATCTTGGCGCAGATGGGCGCATTCGTGCCGGCGAGCGCTGCACGCATCGGCATCGTCGACCGGCTGTTTTCGCGCGTTGGCGCTGCCGATGATCTGGCGCGCGGGCGCTCGACCTTCATGGTCGAAATGGTCGAGACAGCCGCCATCCTCAATCAGGCAGGGCCGCGCGCCCTTGTCATCCTCGACGAGATCGGGCGCGGCACGGCCACCTTCGATGGCCTCTCGATTGCGTGGTCCGCCATCGAGCACTTGCACGAGGTCAACCGCTGCCGGGCGCTGTTCGCCACGCATTTTCATGAGCTCACGGCGCTGGCCGAGCGCTGGCCACGGATTTCAAACGCCACCGTGCGCGTCACCGAATGGAACGGCGACGTTGTTTTCCTGCACGAGGTGGTGCCGGGCGCTGCAGACCGCTCCTATGGCATTCAGGTGGCCAAGCTTGCCGGCCTGCCGCCCGCCGTGGTCGAGCGCGCAAGGCTGCTTCTGGCGGAACTCGAAAAAAGCGAGCGCGAACGGCCTGTCGCCACCATCATCGATGACCTGCCGCTGTTCGCCGCCCCCGTCCGCCACGCGCCGCCGCCGCAGGCCGCAAAACCTGACCTGCTGCGCGAGGCGCTGGCGAGCATCGATCCGGATGAACTGACGCCAAAGCAAGCGCTTGAGGCGCTTTACAGGTTGCACAGGCTGGGGTGAGCATACCGAGCGGTCGCGGATCAGGTTGGTGGCGACAAGGCCATGGTGGCTGGGTCACGCGCCTTCGCCAGCCAGGCTAGATCATCCCGCATTAACATGGATTCCATCTCAATGCGGAAAAATGAATGATTATAATAAGTTAGAGTATTGCGTACTCACAAAACCGGTACCCGCTTTTGTGCACTATGCTCTAGCGCACCTTTCGCTGCCACAACACCACTGGCGAAGCTCGCCTGCAGCAGGTAGCCGCCCGTTGGCGCTTCCCAATCGAGCATTTCTCCTGCCACAAAGACCCCCGGCTTGGCCGTCAGCATCAGACGCGCATCGACGGAACCCTGCGCAATGCCGCCCGCAGACGAGATCGCGCGCTCGAAAGCAGACAGTCCCGTGACCGTTACTGGCACATGCTTGATGCGCCGCGCCAGCTCGACCGGATCATCGGGCAAGGGACCACCTTCGCGGACCAGCCCCGCCGCAGCTGGTGACAGGCCACCGCGCTT
>JBOFFB010000004.1:0-2598 GCA_051648385.1 Allobosea sp. | reverse complement strand
CCAGCACGATGTCGCGCGGGGTGCCCTTCGGGAACAGCAACCCGTTCCAGACCTCGACCTTGAGATCGGGCATGCCTTGCTCGGCGCTGGTGGCGAGGTCTGGCAACACCGGCGAGCGCGTGTCGGACATCAGCGTTATGCCCTTGAGCAGCCCTGAGCGGATGAAAGGTGCGACCGAGGTGATCTGGTCACAGGCGTAGTCGATCTGGCCGGCGATCAGGTCTGTGAGGGCTGGCGCGGTGCCGCGATAGGCGACCGAGGCCGGCATCGCCTGCGTCGTCAGGTTGAACAGTACGCAGGCAACCTGGCTGGTCGCGCCGAGGCCGGCATGGCCAAACGACAGGCGCGCGCCGTTTTGCGCCACATGATCGCGGAAGGTGGGCAGCGTGTCGGCTGGCGTCGCGGCCTTGGCCACGAGCACCATCGGCGCGCTGGCGATGAGGCCGATGGCTTCGAAATCCTGGACTGGATCGTAGCCCGCCTGCGGGTTGAGGATCGGCGTCAGCGCATGGGTGGCCATCTGGCCCAGCACCATGGTGTTGCCATCTGGTTTGGCACGCGCGGCGCGAAGCGTGCCTGTCGCGCCGCCTGCGCCAGCCACGTTCTCGATGATGATCGGGCGGCCAAGGCGCTGGGCCATGCCCTCGGCAGCCAGCCGCGCCACGATGTCGGTCGGCCCGCCAGCGGCGAACGGCACAATCAGCGTCATCGGCTGCATGGCTGCGGCGGGCAGCGTGATGGTGCCCGTGACGATCGAGATGAGTGCGGCAAGGCCCAACATCAATGGGCGGCGGGTGATCAAATGGGGGTTACCGGGCATGACTTCGGCTCCTTCTGTAAGGGTGGAGGCAAATGCGAGTTTTGCAAAGTGGAAGATGAAAAACCTGCGGCAAGGCGCTTGGATGAGCGCGCGACATAGGCAACCAGCACCAGCAGCGCCATGCCGGTCAGGTTGACCACAGCGACGGACATGTCACCACGGCCAATGTGGTCAAGCGCGACGCCGCCGAGCGCCGACAGGAAAACGCCGGCGATGAAGGTCGGCAAGGCCTGCTGGCCAACGGCAATCAGCGGCGCGACAACCGGTCGTGACAGCATCTCGCCTTGCCCTTCGAGCAACTTGGCGAACAGCCACGCCAGCGCCAGCACATGGATGAGCCTGAGCGGATGCAGCCGCGTGATCGCGTCGGCGGGGTAGATCGCCGTGTAGGCATCGCCGAGCATGGGGAATGCGTCATGGAACGGCCAGAAGGTCAGCGGCACGCTGCCGATGACGATGACAAGTGCCAGCGCCATCCGGAAAGGTGTACGCCTCGGCACGGGGAACCAGCCAGCCGTCATGCCGAACCCGGCGAAGAACAGGAACTGCCAGGCGAGCGGATTGAAATACCAGCCCGCACCCGTCAGCGGGTTGGCCGGCAGGTTGAACTGGCCCGTTTGTGCCATAAGCCAGAAGGCCGACATGATGCCCAGTAGCAGGCGGGGAGAGTTTTTCGCCAGCAGCACCACAAGAGGGGTCGCGGCCAGCAGCACGATATAGAGTGGCAGGATGTCGAAATAGATCGGCACATAACGCAGTGTTGCCAGCGCTGCGACCATCTCAGCAGGCGCGGCGATGAGCGCAGATAACGCGTAACGTTGCTCAAGCTCGGTACTGTCTGAAAGGCGGTCGAGGCTGAGCAACAACGCGGCAAACCCGGCGAATGCGAGCATCTGGATCAACCAGAGTTGGCCGACCCGCCGGGCGATGCGCGAGGTGCCCGCCCCCCAACCCTTGCGAGAGTAAACGCCGCCGAAGGCAAGACCCGAGGCCAGACCAGAGCACAGCACAAAAGCTTCCGCCCCCGAGGAGAAGCCCATGCGTGCCGGGATGAATTCGGCCCAGGCATTGGCCGGGATGTGTGCGACCAGAATGATGAGCATTGTCAGCCCACGTGCCAGATCGAGGCGCAGGTCACGCGGTTTGCGTGCCCCGGTCGTGCTGGCTGGCGTGGGCTGATACGGCGTCATGATCAGGCAGTCTGGCGCTCAAGGGTTTCGAAGACGAGAACAGCGATATAACCGTAGATTGCGTGGCCAATGAGGCTCATGAATGACAGGATGGGAACATTCAGCAACAGGAACGGCTGGCCGGCGAGTGGTGCGAAAAGGCCCAGCGCGATGAAGTAGGTGATCACACCCCAGATCCAGCCAATGGCTGGCATGCGGATCGATGGCAACAACCGAGACAGCACAAGGTAAGCAACCGGATATCCGATCAGCCCGGTAAAGCCATGGAGCAGTTCGGCCATCGGCGTGCTGATGGTCAGGCCAAGCTGATGCTCAAACAGCGACTTGACCAGTTCGGGCGGCTGCAGCGGAAAGCCAGCGGCCCAAGCGGTCAGGGTGGCGGCGAAAACCTCCCAGATGCCGAAGCCTGCTGCCCCGCCAAGCAACAGATGCCACACCGTGCGAGCGGAGGGGATGGTCAGGGCAGGAACCCTCAATGTGTCGGTCGTCATGGCAGCGGCCCCGGTTTCTGTTGCAATGATCAGTATTCGCAAACGGGCATGACAACCGTTACACGGCACCCTCATCACGGAAACGCGAGCGCTGTCT
>JBOFFB010000003.1:0-14005 GCA_051648385.1 Allobosea sp. | reverse complement strand
GCTCGCAATGACGCTACGGGAACAGGATTTCCCCCATGACAGCCCCCTCGCCCTACTCGACAGGTCTCAGCTGCCGTTGCCCGCGCTGTGGCGAGGGCAAGCTGTTTGACGGTTTTCTGACGCTGAAACCGCGCTGCCTCGCGTGCGGGCTGGATTTCGCCTTTGCCGATTCGGCTGATGGCCCCGCCGTCATCATCATGTTCATCGCAGGCTTCGGCATTGTCGGTGGTGTGCTGGCGCTTGAGATCGCCTACGAGCCGCCTTTCTGGGTGCACATGATCATCTGGCTGCCGCTGACCATCATCCTGTGCCTTGGCCTGCTCAGGCCGATGAAGGGGTTGGCGATTGCGCTGCAGTACGTGCGCGACGCAGGCGAGGGGCGGCTGGAGAAGTGACCTTGGCTGCTTCCGAGAAACCGCGTTCGCTGGTCTTGCTGTCGATCTTTGCGCTGACTGGCATCATCATCCTGTGCTGGCTCGGGGCCTGGCAGTTGCAGCGCATGTCGGAGAAGGCGGCGTTCCTCTCGCGCCTCGGTGCGCAGCAGAAGGCGAACCCGGCGGCAATCCCCGTCGAGGCAGATTGGGCGCGGCTCGATCTCGATGCCGCAGACCTGACGCGGGTGAGCATCAACGGCACTTGGTTGCCGCAAGCCAGTGCCACCGTGCGCGTGGTCATGCCCGATGCCAGGCCCGGTGAGCGCAAGCCTGCCGGTTTCGGTCGCTATCTCGTCACGGCGCTCAGGCTCGACAGTGGCGGCATTATTCTGGTCAATCGAGGCTTCGCGCCCGAAACGCAGCAGGCGGCACTGCCAGCACCGACTGGACGGGCCGATATCACCGGCATCTTGCGAAAACCGGAGATGGCCAACAGCTTCACCCCACCGCCTGACGTGCCGCGCCGTGATTTTCACATGCGCGATCCGGCCAGCATCGCGGCGGCACTGAACCTCTCAGCTGCGCCTTTCATGGTCGAGGCTGAGCGCGGGACGGGGCCAATCATGTTGCCGATGGGAACGGACATCACCGAGTTGATTGCCCGGATCCCCAACAATCACCTGCAGTATGCGCTGACATGGTTTGGGCTTGCGGCCACACTTGCCTGCGTTTTCATCGTGTTCGTACGCGCAGGGCGGCGGCGGGAATGAGCGCGTTCCGCGCAACTCATCGTCTGGATTCCGGGTTTCCTGCGCGGACAAGCCGCTCCAGAACCCGGAAATGCGCTGCATGGTCGGCGCATTTCCGGGGCACAGCAGCGCAGCGGATGTGAACCCGGAATCCAGCGCATGTGTCGCCGAAGGCGTCCATATCTCACCGCCACTGGCGCACCATCGCAATCAGCCCTATAGCAACCCGAACTGTTATTTCTTCGCATCAGGACCATTCCGTGCTGCATGTTTCCACAAGGGGCGAGGCCCCTGCCCTCTCGTTCTCCGACGCGCTGCTGGCTGGCCTTGCACGAGATGGCGGGCTTTATGTGCCACAGAGCTATCCGCGCCTGTCCCTTGAGGCCATCGCTGGCTTTGCAGGCATGCCCTATGCAGACGTCGCCAAGGTTGTGATCGGCGCGCTGGCTGATGGCGCGTTCGAGACTGCAGCGCTTGGCCGCATGATCGACGCGTCCTATGCCAGCTTCCGCCACCCCGCAGTCTGCCCGCTGGTGCAGATTGGCGACAACCTGTTTGTGCAGGAGCTGTTCCACGGCCCGACGCTGGCCTTCAAGGACGTGGCGATGCAGCTGCTTGGCCGCATGATGGACCACGTGCTGACCGAGCGCGGCCAGCGCGCCACAATCGTCGGCGCCACATCGGGTGACACCGGCGGCGCAGCCATCGAGGCATTTCGCGGCCTCGAACAGGTCGACATGTTCATCCTCTATCCGCATGGCCGCGTCTCCGACGTGCAGCGCCGCCAGATGACCACGGTCAATGCACCGAATGTGCACGCTGTTGCGATTGACGGTGATTTTGATGATTGCCAGGCGCTGGTGAAGGCGATGTTCAACCATCACGCCTTCCGCGACGAGCTTGGGCTGTCTGGTGTCAACTCGATCAACTGGGGCCGGATCGCGGCGCAGGTCGTGTACTATTTCACCGCAGCCGCCGCGCTGGGCGGCCCGCTTCGCCCCGTCTCCTTTTCGGTTCCAACGGGCAATTTCGGCGATGTGTTGGCAGGCTGGGTGGCCAAGCAGATGGGCCTGCCGATCGAGCGACTGATCGTTGCCACCAACGTCAACGACATCCTGGTGCGTACTGTCCATTCCGGCAGCTATCACGCCACCGGTGTGAAGCCGACCACCTCGCCGTCGATGGACATTCAGGTTTCGTCGAATTTCGAGCGGCTGCTGTTCGAGGTCTATGGCCGCGATGGTGGGCAGGTGCGCCGCCTGATGGGCAATCTTGGCCAGTCGAAGCGCTTCGATGTGGACGAAGGCCCGTTGGAACGCATCCGTGGCGAGTTCGATGCGGTGGCTGTCAGCGAGGCCTCGACCGCGCGCGAGATCGGAGACGTCTGGCAAAGCGTGGGCTACCTGCTCGATCCGCACACCGCCATCGGCGTCGATGCGGCGCGGCAGGCGCTGCAGGCCGACCCACGAACTCCCGTCGTCGTGCTCGGCACCGCCCACCCCGCCAAGTTCCCCGCAGCGGTGATGGCCGCGTCCGGCGTGCATCCGCCGTTGCCCGCGCATCTCGCCGACCTGCATGAGCGCACAGAACTCTTCACCCGCCTGCCAAACCTGCAAAGTGAGGTTGAGCGCTTTATCCGCCAGAATGCACGCGCGTATCGCGGAGCCGCCGCATGAACATCATCGCTCCCTCACGCCTGATCATGCCCGGAGACGAGGCCGTCAGCATTACCACGTTGCCAAACGGACTTCGCATCGTGTCTGAACGCATGAACCACGCCTCGACAGTGTCGCTGGGCGTCTGGATCAGTGCCGGTTCGCGCGACGAAGCGCCGGATCAGCACGGGCTTGCTCATCTGCTCGAACACATGGCTTTCAAGGGCACAGCCAAGCGCACAGCCCGCCAGATCGCCGAGGAGATCGAGGCGGTCGGTGGCGACATCAACGCCGCGACCAGCATCGAATACACCTGCTACACGGCGCGCACGCTGGAGGAGGATCTGCCGCTGGCGGTCGATATCCTCGCCGATATCCTGATGAACTCCAGCTTTGCCGACGACGAGCTGGCGCGCGAAAAGGGTGTCATCCTGCAGGAAATCGCTGCGGTCGAGGATACCCCGGATGATCTGGTCTATGACATGTTCATGGCAAAGGTCTTCGCCGAGCAGCCGCTGGGCCGCCCGATCCTCGGCACGCCCGAAACCGTGTCGGCCTTCGATGCTGATGCCATCCGCGCCTATCTCGCCGCCCATTACACGGCCAGCCGCATGGTCGTCTCGGCCGCCGGTGCAGTCGATCATGCCGCGCTCGTCAGCCTCGTCAGCGCAGCGTTTGCCGACCTGCCGGGCAGTCCCAAGAGCGACCATGCCTTGGCACCGCCTGCGCATTACACCGGCGGAGAGACCCGGCGCGTGGCCCGCACCGACCAGAGCCATCTGGTGATCGGTTTTCGCGGCCAGCCCTTCACCGGTGCTGCGCATTATCCGTTGCAGGTGCTTGCCACCGTCATGGGCGGGGGTCTGTCCTCGCGCCTGTTCCAGGAAGTGCGCGAGATGCGCGGCCTCGCTTATGCCATCGATGCCTTCCACTGGGCTTTCACCGACACCGGCGTTTTCGCCATCGGGGCCGGCACGTCGCCGAAGGACATCCCCGAACTGGTGCGCGTCTGCATGAATTGCCTGCGTGATGCCGGGCAGACGATCAGCGAAGTCGAGGTCGCGCGCGCCCGTGCACAGATGAAAGTCGGGCTCCTCGGTGCGCTCGAAGTGCCCGGTGGACGGGTGGAACAGTTGGCACGGCAGGTGCTGACCTTCAGCCGCGTCATCCCGCGAAGCGAAATAGCGGCACGCATCGATGGGGTCACGGCGGACGCAGTTCGGGCGGCCGCCATTTCCGTCCTGGCTTCGCCACCGACTTTGGCCATAGTCGGCCCGAAGATCAAGGCTGGCGACCTGAAGCTTGCCGATCTGACCGCTTCCGGCGCACACTGAAACGTCCCGAGATACGCACCCATCCATGGCCCTGTTCCGTTTCACCGCTGACACGACACCCCGCACCATCATCAAGGGTGACGGGGTCATGCTGCGCCAGCCGATGATGGACGATTTCGAGGAATGGGCTGCCTTGCGCCAGGGCAGCCGCGCCTTTCTCGAACCATGGGAGCCGTTGTGGAGCGAGGATGACTTCACCCGCCGTGCCTATCGGCAGCGTATCAAGCGCGCGGTGCTGGAGAGTGATGCCGACGAGGCCTATGCCTTCCTGATCTTCAGCACCCAGGACCGGGCCATGGTGGGCGGCATCACGCTCGGGCTTGTCCGGCGCGGTGTGGCGCAAGCCTGCACCATGGGCTACTGGCTGGGCGAAGACTTTGCTGCGCAGGGCTACATGACCCGCGCGGTCAAGGCCGTTGCGCGCCATGCTTTCGAGGATCTGCACCTGCGCCGCATCGAAGCTGCCTGCCTGCCGTCGAACCAGCGCTCGCGGGCCTTGCTCGAACGCGTCGGTTTTCAGCGAGAAGGTTTTGCCCGGCAATACCTCTGCATCGCCGGGCGCTGGGAAGATCACCTGCTTTACGCAACACTGGCGTCTGATCCACGTCGGTGACAAGCCCGACAATCAACCGGCAAAACGTGATCCTGCCTTGCCCTTGCCTTGCGTGCTGATTACGAGTTGAAACATCGACAAGACAAGAACCCGTCTCGCAGGGCAGCAGGTCTCGGAAGAAACGTGCCTCTTTTCACGATCATCAAGCATTGTCTGATCAGCCTGATGGCGCTGATCGCGTTTACGCATGCGGC
This sequence comes from Allobosea sp., assembly GCA_051648385.1. Lineage (GTDB taxonomy): Bacteria > Pseudomonadota > Alphaproteobacteria > Rhizobiales > Beijerinckiaceae > Allobosea. The sequence continues at coordinate 9,086 of JBOFFB010000003.1, read as the reverse complement.
TGCGGCGGTCGAGGCCGTGCGCGTGCCTGTCGATGTCTCGGCACTCGATCTGACGAACATCGTCACGCGCAACCGCTCCGATGGCGATGTCATCCAGATTTCGACCGCGCCCGGCGCTGACGGCATTGTCCGGCGCATCGCGGTCAGGGCACGCGAGGCAGGTTCACGGCCTGACTGGATCGTGTTCGCGCTCAAGAACGATTCCGACGAGCAGATCGACCGTTTGCTGGTGGCACCTTTCCACCGTCTGATCGGTTCGGGCATGATCTGGCCTGATCTGGGCTCGTCGCGTGTCGAGGCCGTGACGGCCAGCCAGGGGCTGAGGCCGGAACGCGAGGACAGCAACGAGGCCGATGTCTTCCTCATCACGCTCGATCCGGGCGCAACCATCACGTTCGTGGCGGAACTCAGCTCAGCCAGGCTGCCGCAACTCTATTTGTGGGAACCTGATGCCTACCGCCAGAAGCTCAACGGCCTGACGCTGTACAAGGGCATCATCATCGGCATCGCCGGGCTGGTGGCATTGTTTCTCACTGTCACCTTTGTTGTGAAGGGCTCGGTGGTCTTCCCCGCTTCTGCCGCGCTCGCCTGGGCGGTGCTGGCCTATGCCGGTCTCGATTTCGGTTTCTTCCAGCGCATTTTTCCACTCTCACCTGCCGCCGAGCGCATCTATCGGGCGGGCGCGGAAGCCGTGCTGGCCGCCACGTTGCTGGTGTTCCTGTTTGCCTATCTGAACCTCGGGCGCTGGCATGTGCGCTATGGCCACGTCACAGCCGCCTGGCTCATCGGCCTTGGCGGGCTTATCGCACTCGCCGTGTTCGATCCGCCCATGGCATCGGGGGTTGCGCGCATGTCAATCGCGGCAGTGTCAGCGGTCGGCTTCGTGCTCGTGCTGCATCTGGCCAGTCATGGTTATGATCGCGCCATCATGCTGATCCCGACCTGGTTTCTGCTCAGCGTCTGGGTGACGGCGGCAGGCTTCACCATTTCCGGCCAGCTGACGCGTGATCTGGTGCCACCGGCGCTGATCGGCGGGTTGGTGCTGATCGTCATCCTGATTGGTTTCACCGTGCTTCAGCAGGCCATCGCCGGCGGAGGCATGGCATCGGGCGTGATCACCGACACCGAGCGGAAGGCGCTGGCGCTGACCGGCTCCGGCGACGTCGTGTTCGATTGGGACGTCGTGTCCGACAAGGTGCATGTCTCGCCGGAACTTGAAACATCGCTCGGCCTCTCGCGCGGTTCGCTTGAAGGGCAGGCCGCGCGCTGGCTTGACCATCTGCATCCGGCGGATCGCGATTCCTGGCGCATGACACTGGCAGGGTTGGTCGAACACAGGCGCGGCAAGATCAACCTGGATCTGCGTCTTCGCACCGCCAGCGGCCCTTACCATTGGCACCACGTCAAGGCCCGCCCGATCAATGGCAATGATGGCGAGGTCATCCGCGTGGTGGGCACCGTCAGCGATGTCACTGATGAGCGCATGGCACAGGAGCGGCTGATGCACGACGCCGTGCATGACAACCTGACCGGCCTGCCAAACCGCCAGCTTTTCCGAGACCGTCTTGATGCAGCGCTGTCGCTGGCCCGCCTCGACGAGGGCATCCGCCCGACGGTGATCAGCATCGATATCGACCGGTTCAAGGAGGTCAATGAATCGGTTGGCCTTTCGGCGGGTGATTCCATCCTGCTCACCATTGCACGGCGTCTTGCACGCATCCTCAGGCCACAGGACACGCTGGGACGCCTGGCCAGCGATGAGTTTGCCATGATCATCCTCTCCGAGCGCGAGCAGGACCGTCTGGTGCAACTGACAGAGCTGATCCGCCGCGCCATCAACACACCGATCACCTATGCCGAACGCGAGATCTTCCTGACCGCTTCGATCGGCATGACCCTGTATGATGCCGCCACGGGCACCAAGCGCGACGACATCCTCAAGAATGCCGAACTCGCCATGGTGCAAGCCAAGCGGCAGGGCGGTGACCGAATCGAGGTTTTTCGCCCCGCCATGCGCACGGACCGCAATGATCGGCTGGCACTGGAAAGCGACCTCAGGCGCGCCATCGAGCGCGGCGAAATGAAGGTCTATTTCCAGCCCATCGTCCGACTTGAGGACCGCACCATTGCCGGTTTTGAGGCCTTGCTACGCTGGGACCACCCCAGGGAAGGCCGCATCGGACCGCAGGTGTTCATTCCGGTCGCCGAAGAGTGCGGGTTCATTGTCGAACTTGGTGCCTTCGTGCTGGAGCGCACGGCGCGCGAACTGGCGGCGTGGCAAGCGGCGCTCGATGTCGAGCCGCCGATCTTTGCCTCGGTCAACATCTCAAGCCGCCAACTCCTGCGCCATGACCTTCTGCACGATGTGAAGACCGCTCTTGGCCGCAACCGCGTCCTGCCGCAGACCCTCAAGCTGGAGCTGACCGAGGGGCTGGTGATGGAGAACCCGGAGTATGCCGCGCAGATCCTGACGCGCATCAGGGCGCTCGGCGCTGGCCTGTCGCTCGATGATTTTGGCACAGGCTATTCATCGCTGGCCTACCTGGAGCGGTTCCCGTTCGACACGATCAAGATAGACCAGAGCTTCGTGCGCCAGATGTCCAAGGGCAAACCACCCGTGATCTTGCGCTCGATCCTGTCGCTGGCCGCCGATCTCGGCATGGATGTGGTGGCGGAAGGCGTCGAGTCCGAGTCGGACGCCATCGAGCTTTTCCAGCTTGGCGCACAATATGCCCAGGGCTTCGCCTTTGGCGAGGCCATGAGTGCCGCTGAAGCCCGCAAGCTGGTTGGCGTGATCGAAAAGGCGGCTTAACGAGATTCAACACCTGATAACCTTGATCAAATCGCTCCAAATTTCCTCAAATTTTAAGGATGTTGCTTAAAACATCGGTAGTGCGACCACCGTTAGCTGATCCGGCAACAGGGGTGGCGACTGATGAAGATGATCCTAGCAGCGATGATATGCGGCTTCGTGGCGATGACGCCGGGAGCGGTGTCGGCACAAGATGCCTGGCGCAACAGTACCGTGATCATCCCGGACCGGTTCACGTGGTCAGGCGTGTATGCTGGCGCCCAGGGCGGTTTTGCGCAAGTGAATGCGACAGGGACGCTTGTTGGTGCCGGATCATTGACAGCAAAGCCCGCCGGCGGCTTTGGCGGTGGACATATCGGTCTCAATTACCAGATAGAACATCTGGTCTTCGGCGTTGAGGCCGATATCGAAGCGTCAGGGATTCGGCGGAAATACATCTTCGGGTCAGACACTGGTGTCTTGAGTTCAGATTGGATTGGGAGCGTTCGCGCCCGCTTCGGGATGGCGTATGATCGCCTTCTGTTTTACGGGACAGTTGGCCTCGGAGTTGCCGACGGGACAGCGCGTATCGACGCACCGTCGGTTAGTGGCACGGCCAGATATGGTGAGACGTTTTATGGCCATACATTCGGCTTTGGCATTGAATATGCTTTCTCGCGAAATTTCAGCATGCGCGCTGAATGGCGCACGACCAATTTCCAGCCAAGGACCTACACTTTGCTTGCTCCGGGCGATGCCCGCCTTGAACTTGAGTCACAGGCCATTCGCGTTGGTGCAAGCTACCGGTTCTGATTCTACGCCTCAGATCATTGCGCACAAACTGGGTACCGGTTTCGCGAGTAAGCAATCCCCTATCTTATTGTGATCGATCATCTTTCCGCATCAGGATGGACTCCATCCCAATGCGGGATAATCTAGCCATGCCCCGCGGTGCTCGACAATCTCGCCGGGTCAACGCCGAGTTTCGCCAGCGCCCGCCGATACTTGGTGTCGAGGTCCGTATCGAAAAGGAGTTCGGCATCGGCCTCGCAGTGCAGCCAGCCATTGGCTTGCAGTTCGCTTTCAAGCTGGCCGGCTCCCCATCCCGCATAGCCGAGCGCCAGAACGGCCTGGCGTGGCCCTTCGCCCTGCGCGATGGCCTTGAGAATGTCGACCGTGTGGGTGAGGCAGACCCCATCATCAATGGGCAACGTCGAGGCGTCGGCGAAGTAGTCGGAGCTGTGCAGCACGAAACCACGCCCAGTCTCGACCGGCCCGCCACGCAAGATAGGGACAGGCTCCTCCGGCATGCCGACACGGATGGGATCGGCACTGTCGAAAATGCCAAGCTGAAACAGGAGTTCGGGCAGTTTGACGTCGGCTGCCGGGCGGTTGATCACCAGACCCATCGCGCCCTCATCGGAATGCGCGCACATGTAGACGACCGTGCGCTGGAAGCGCTGGTCGCGCATTCCGGGCATGGCAATGAGGCATTGCCCATCAAGGTAGCTGCGGCTAGGCGAGCGCGGACTTGACTTCATCTTCATGGTGCAATGCTAACCAAGTTGATGACGAAAGAAACCATCGTTGCGCAAAATGTGCAGAAGATGCCGGAGTTCCTCCATGGCGTCATCAACTCGTCGTGGCCTCTGCCGATATCATCTCGCCTTTCTTGCGATCCGAGGTTAAACAGTATTACAATGAATTTGAAACGATCCTTGTTGTCTCTTGGCGTCCTGCTTGCTCTGCCTGTGGCTGCACGGGCCGAAAGCGTTGACTCGGGCTGGTCGCAGGCAAGCCACTCGGCGGTGCGTCTCGTGGCCGGTGGCCGCAACAGCGACGGCGCTTATCGGATCGGCGTCGAAATCCGGATGAAGGAAGGCTTCAAGACCTATTGGCGGATGCCTGGCGATGCCGGCGTGCCACCGGTTTTTGACTGGACAGCGTCCGAAAACCTGGGATCGGTTTCTGTAAGATGGCCGGCACCGCAGCGCTATGTCGACGGCGGCGTCACCACCATCGGATACAAGGACCGCGTCGTGTTTCCGGTGGTGATACGCGCTGCCGATACCGGCAAGCCGACCACAACCACACTCAAGCTCGATTATGCGGTTTGCGAGCGCATCTGCATTCCCGCCAAGGCGGACGTTGTCCTCAAGCTGCCAGCAGCTCCGGACACTGCCCACACTGCCGACCTCGATGCCTTCAGGGCGCTGGTGCCCCGCACCAAGGAAGCCGGCAAGCTCGATGACAAGCTTGGGCTGATCTCAGCCGCGTTTTTGCCTGAGAAAGGGCAAAAATCCGTTGACGTTACGGTGGCCGTGCCGCCGGGCGCTGTGCTTGACGACGCATTTCTGGAGGGGCCCGACGGCTGGCTATTCGGCACGCCGAAGGTGATTCAATCCGAAAATGACAAGCTCATCCTGCGCGTTCCGATCGATGACCGCCCCAAGAACGTGTCGGGTCTTGTCCCGGTTGTGCTGACGCTTTCGGGTAAACCACAATCCACCGAGATCCGCTTCGATATCGACATCGTCGCGGCAAAGCCTTAACGCTGCGGTCAGCGTTTTCGTTCCAGGCCGCATCGGCATGATCCGGTGCCGTGCAAACCTCCAGCCCAGAAGGAATAGTTCCCATGACAATCAAGGTTGGCGACAGGCTGCCACAGAGCACTTTCCGCATCATGACCGCTGATGGCCCTGCGCCGAAGACGACCGAGGAGCTGTTCAACGGGCGCAACGTCGTGTTGTTCGCGGTTCCTGGTGCCTTCACACCGACCTGCCACCGCAACCATCTGCCCGGCTTTCTGGCCAAGTCCGATGAGATCAAGGCTATGGGTATCGACGCGATCGCCGTCGTCGCCGTCAATGACGTCTTCGTCATGGATGCGTGGGCGAAGAATACCGGCGGGGCGGAAAAAATCGAATTCCTGTCGGACGGCAACGCCGATTTCGCCAAGGCCATCGGCCTGTCGCTTGATGGCTCCGGCTTCGGCCTTGGCACGCGTTTCCAGCGCTTTTCGATGGTGGTGCGTGACGGTGTTGTGGCCTCTCTCAGTGTCGAGGATGCTCCCGGCAAGGCCGAGATTTCCGGCGCTGAAGCCCTGATGAAGGAACTGGCCGGGGCCTGAGCCCCGGACATCCTGCAATAGGAGCGGAGCTTGATATGGCAATCGAGATAAGACCCTTGTCGGGGTTGGAGTTTGCTGCGTGGAGCCCGCTCTGGCAGGCCTATCTCACCTTCTACCAATCGACCATCAGCGACGATGTGACAAAGACAAGTTTCAGTCGCCTGACAGGCGATAACCCTGCCATGGGTGCATGTCTGGCCTGGCAGGGCCAGAAGGCTGTCGGTATGGTCAACTGGATCATGCATCCGAGCACCTGGACCGCTGGCGACTATTGCTATCTGCAGGACCTGTTCGTCAGCCCTGATGTGCGAGGCGGTGGCATTGGTAGACAGCTGATCGATGCCGTTTATGACATCGCGCGCGAGCGCAGTGCCTCGCGGGTCTACTGGTTGACGCATGAAACCAACACAGATGCCATGAAACTCTATGACAAGGTGGCAGCGCGCAGCGGTTTTGTGCAGTACCGCAAGGTCTTCTGAAGCTGCGGGCATCACGCAAACGTCCTTGCCCAATTAACGCTCTTGACGCTCAAGTCTTGGATTTTGCGGCCAATTCCCGTATTTTCAGACCTGCGGACCTGACATGGCCGCGCTCCCTCGACAGGATCAAGCGCATCTCATGACGTGGCAGGCCACCTCTCCGGATATCAACACCAGCGTTTCAGAGCGAACGCGGCGGATGGGCGATATCTTCCGCGAGGTGGTGTTTGTCCTGATCATCCTCGCGGCCTGGGTCACCACGCGCCCGTTCGAAGCAACGCCAGTCCCGGTCGCTGGCGAAACCACGTCCGATATCGTCAACCAACTCACGTTCTCGGGCCTTGCCGTCGCAAGCGTGCTGGCGCTGGCCATTGGCAATGGCCGCATGCTGAGGCCGCTGCTGCAGGTGTCCTATGGCCTGATGCTTGTCTGGCTTGTCGTTGGGGTGCTGTCTGCGGCAATCCCTGCCAGCGCTTTTCGCGCTCTGGCCTTCACGCTGATCGTGATGTTCCTCGCCGCTGCGCTCTATGGGCTGCCGCGTGATTTTGAGCGCTTCAAGACATTGCTGTTCGGCACTGCAGCGGCCACGCTTGCGGTCGCATGGATCGGCATTTTCGTGTTTTCGGATTTCGCCATCCACTCCGACATCGACACCTTCGAGCCTGAGCATGCAGGCTCGTGGCGCGGACATCTGATCCACAAGAACATCACTGGCGCGATGATGGCGGTGCTGACCATCGTTGGCGTCTTCGCGCTGCGCAGCGGACGCAAGGCGGTGGGCCTGTGGCTCGTAATTGGCGGTGTGGTGTTTCTGTATTTCACCCGCTCCAAGACCTCGCTTGGTCTGCTGCCGATTGCGATCGCGCTTGCCTTCGTGGCGGAAAAGATACCCAGCCTGTTCGTGCGCGCAGGTATCCTGCTTGGGCCCGTCGCGGCACTCAACCTTCTGACTCTTGGTTCTGCCATCAATCCGGGCATTGCAGCCTTCAACAAGGAATACCTCAAGGACCCGAGTTTCACCGGGCGGCTGGACATCTGGCGCTTCGGCTTCGAGAAGTTCGTCGAGCGGCCGTGGACAGGCTTCGGCTTCGAGAGCTTCTGGCTGAGCCCGGACATCCTGCGCGCCGAGTCGAAGCTTGATTTGAATTGGGAGGTGCAGAACATCATCCATGGCCACAATGGCTATCTGGACATGCTACTCACACTTGGAATTCCGGGCATCCTGCTCGTTGTCTACGTATTTCTGGTCAAGCCGGTGTGGGACTATCACCACCACAAACCCACCGCCGCCAACCGCCAGCTGGCCACGGCCTGCCTGATGATCTGGCTGTTCGCGTCCCTGTGCATGTGCCTGGAGGTGTTCTACTTCCGCCGCGCCGACCCGATCTGGTTCGCGCTGCTGATCGCGGTGTTCGGCCTGAGAATGGCGGCGAGCTATCCGCTGGCGCAGGCAGAAGAGCCAGAACCTAACCGCCTTTGAGCCCGGCGCGAGCAAGCTCATCGGCGCGTTCGTTCATCTCGTGGCCTGCATGGCCCTTGACCCAGCGCCACTCGACCTGATGGATGACCAGCGCCTGTTCGAGACGCTTCCACAAATCCTCGTTCTTGACCGGCTTCTTGTCCGCCGTGCGCCAGCCATTGCGCTTCCAGTTGTGAATCCAGGTGGTAATGCCGTTCTTGACGTATTGGCTGTCGGTGTGAAGCTCGATCCGGGCTGGCCGCTTCATGGCTTCGAGCGCGCTGATCGCCGCCATCAGCTCCATGCGGTTGTTCGTGGTCAGCGCCTCGCCGCCCTTGAGTTCTTTTTCGACCCCGCGAAAGATCAGGATTGCACCCCAGCCGCCGGGGCCGGGGTTTCCCGAGCAGGCCCCGTCAGTGAAGACCACGACCTTGTCATCTGTTGTCTTGTCTTCCGTTGCCTTGCCGTCACTCATCGGATCAATCCATATTCGGAGGCGTGCGCGATCTTGCGGTGGAAGGACAAGCGGCGATCATAGGGTATAGGGTCATGCGGCTTGACCAGTGCGCCCACTGGCACGTCCAGCAGATCAAGCGTGCGCGTCAGCAGAAAGCGCAAAGCAGCACCACGCGCAAGCTGCGGCAATGCGGCGACCTCCTCGCCCGTCAGCTTGCGCACCGCTTCGTAGCCCATCAGCAGGGACTGGCCCTTTGTCAGGTTGAACGAGGCGTCCGGCTCGAAGCACCAGGCGTTGAGTGCGATGGCCAGATCGTAGGCGTAGGCATCATTGGCGGCAAAATAGAAGTCGATCACGCCCGAGCAGGCCGGGCCGATGAAGAAAACATTGTCGGCGAAGAAATCGGCATGGACGACACCGCCGGGCAAGCCTTGCGGCCAGCTCGCTTCGTGACGCGCGAGTTCATCGGCGATGCGAGTGCTCAGGCCCGGCGAGATACGCTCCGCCCGTGCGCCGCTGGCCTCTGCCAAAGGCCGCCAGCCGCTGACGGACAGCGGGTTGGGCCGCAGCATGCCAAAGCCCTCGCCTGCTTGGTGCAACTCGGCCAGCGCGCGCCCGGCGGCGAGGCAATGGGCGGCGGTCGGCTTCTTCACCGAGATGCCGTCGAGATAGCTTACGAGTGCAGCGGGCTTGCCCGCGATATCGGTCAGCGCCTCACCATCTCGCATCCGGATGGGCTTTGGGCAGGCAAAGCCATGGCCCGCCAGATG
>JBOFFB010000002.1:0-7078 GCA_051648385.1 Allobosea sp. | reverse complement strand
CCGGATTGCCTTTCGGCTCAACTTCCACCATAGACCCGCCCGTCGGCGCAGCATAGCGCCGCCGCCGGTTTAGCTCAGCGGTAGAGCAGCGGTTTTGTAAACCGAAGGTCGGGGGTTCAATCCCCTCAACCGGCACCATCTCCCCCTCCACAAGTAGCCGCCAGCGACCGTAAACGCCTTGTTTTTCAGAGGTTTGAGCAGCTATTCTTTCCATTCGCGGCCAGGGCTGCCCATTGACATCCGTTGGTTTTGTTGGTTTCTTCTACACCAACAGGCCAACACGGGTCTGGAGCAAACCAACACACGGGTTTGGACATGGGACTTTCCGACGTCAGAATCAGAAGCGCGAAGACGGATGGAAAGCTGACGAAATTGTCAGATGGCGAAGGCTTGCAGCTTTGGATCACCCCGGCGGGCGGCAAAATCTGGAAGCTTGCGTTCCGATTTGACGGGAAGCAGAAGACGCTGACAATTGGTCCCTATCCGGCAGTTGGCCTGCTCGATGCACGCCAGCAACGCGACCTTGCCAAACGACAGTTGAGCGACGGGACGGACCCCTCGCAACAGAAGCAACGCGACAAGCTCATCCGTACCGAGGCGGCCGGTCACACCTTTGATCTGATCGCAGCCGAGTTGCGCCAGAAGAAGCTGATCGAGCGGATCTCTGAAAACACGCTTGGCAAGATCGAATGGATGCACCGGATGGCCAGCCCCGACATCGGGAACCGCCCTGTTGCGGATATCACGTCCCCTGAGGTTCTTCGCGTCCTGAAGAAGGTCGAGGCGCGCGGGCGAATTGAAACAGCCAACCGGCTTCGCTCTGTCATTGGCGAGGTGTTCCGCTTCGCCATTGCCACCGGACGGGCAACCAATGACCCGACGCAAGCGCTGCGCGGCGCATTGGTTTCGCCGTCAGTGAAGCACCGTGCCGCCATCACCGATCCTGTGGCCCTGGGAGGCCTGCTGCGAGCCATCGATGCCTTTCAGGGGCAACCGGCAACCAACGCGGCTTTGAAGCTCATGGCGTACCTCTTTCCGCGTCCCGGCGAGTTGCGGGTGGCGGAATGGCAGGAGGTGAATCTTCCGAAGGCAATGTGGACGATCCCGGCGTCGCGCATGAAGATGCGGCGGGAGCATCGCATACCGTTGCCCCGGCAGGCGCTGGACATCTTGCAGGACCTGCACGCCATCACCGGGACAGGGCGCTTGGTGTTCCCGGGGTATGGCATGAGCGGCGGCACGGGACGCACGCTGGAACAGCGCCCGTTGTCGGAGAGCACCATGAACGTGGCGCTCAGGCGCATGGGTTATGGCCCCAAAGAAATGACCCCCCACGGCTTTCGCGCCGCCGCATCGACGCTGCTGAACGAAAGCGGCAAGTTCAGTCCCGATGCCATCGAGCGGGCATTGGCACATCAGGATGCAGACGCCATCCGCCGGGCCTATGCCCGTGGTGAGCACTGGGAAGAACGCATCCGCATGGCGCAATGGTGGGCGGATCATCTCGACGGGTTGCGTGATGGGGCGAAGGTGATTCCGCTCAAGCGGGCATGAACGACCGGCACCGGTGATGCTGCCGATTGGTGCTGGCGATGAAGGCGGCAATTTCGGGCAACGGCGAGGATGGACCCCTCGCAGCCGCCCTGACCAAGGACGTGAAAGGGACGACCATGGCTGAAACGACAAATAGCATCACCATCACACCTCGCGCTACCGCCGAAGACTTCGCCGCGCTGAAGGCGCTGAACGACAAGATTCAGGCATCTCACGATGCGCATGCGGATATCACCAACCGGCTTCACAACATCCGTATGCTGCGGCGCATGGCGGCCGAGATCGAGCAGGCAACCCACTATAACAAGGAACTGGCGGGAGAGCTGGAGAACGCAGAGGAAGGAGGATTCTATCCCGGTTTGCATGGCGCGCTAGCGGCGCTGGAGCGCAAGCTTCTCAATGACGTGCCGCGCTCGGCAGGGCAGGCGCAAGCCGTCGCCTTGACGATCTTGGAAGGCGTACGAGCCGACAGCAAGGATGACGTTAGCAAAGGGCTCTCGGCTTCCATCGGCAAAGAACAGATCGACGCGCTCATGCGTGCGGTTGAGATTATGGCGGCTCGGACGGCGTGAAACCTCTCGACCGGAAAGCGCTTGAATCCGCTTGGCGAGAAACGCTCCGCAAGGATGGACCGTCATTGTTCAGGACCATCCGCGCGGCACGGGCGCACGGCAAGCAGCCAGACCCGGAAGTTACCCGGCTGCACTATGCAATGATTGCCGGCGGACCCTTACCTAAACAAATGACGATGCAGTCAGAGATGGTGCATTTCGTGAAGGCCTTGCTTACTGCCAGCATCCGCGAGCGCGGAGAACTTGAAGCACTCGCCAAAGCCTTTCTCGCTGGTCGTGCTGTCGATCCAGAAGGTTTGAGCGGAAGGGAACGTGAAGTTGCGTTCGCCTTCTATGGCGAACTCGAAGATCCGTTCGAAAATCAAGAGTTCCCTTTGACCCCTTACGCTGTGGCGCAGGTGCATGAACAGCATCGACACGCCGCCAAAGCGATCCTCGCGCGGGTAAAGGGCAGTCGCGGAGAAACGAGAGAGTTGAAACGACGCGTATTCGAGATCATCGACGACTTTCTGATTATTGTTATGATCGCAGCGCGTGTTGCTGGTTTGACGATGACGTTTACCGGTGAACCGGACGAAACGAAAAGCGACTTTGCGTGCTTCTGCGAACGCACTTTCCAAGAAGCCGAGCGCGCATACAGATGTGTCGCGACCGGCCGCGTTTCCGAAGATGAACGGAACATCGTGAAACTACAGTTGTCCGATTTTCACGGCCGCAAGTTAGCGGACAGAATGCACAACATCATCAAAGAGTTCGGGGATATCGACCTCGAACCAGTGATTTAGACGTTTTGCACCTCGGACTTCGCTTCTGCATCTTCGATCCTGTCATCCACAAGGACAGGATCGGAAACAAATGTCACTCTCGAAACTGATACCCATCGGCGAAGCGCTGCCCTTCATTGGCCTTCGCAAGTCGGCCATCTATGATTTGATCAAGGCTGGCGAGCTTCAGGCCACGAAGATCGGCTCGCGGACCTTCATCACCGAGGATGAGTTCGCCCGCTACCGCGCCGCCAACGAACGCAAAATCGGGCGGGCGGCCTGATCATGGCATTCCTGATTGAACACCTCCGCAGCGACTTGGCAGAAGCGGAGCGTGTCTTGCGCGCCGCCCGTCTGGCGCGAGCCGGCATCGACGAAAGCGAAACCCATGTGGTCACTCGCGCTGACGAAGCAGTTCGGCTTGCAAGGCGCAACCGCGACCATGCAAGAGGTCGTTTCGACCGCGCCATAGCGCTTTCGGGGCAGGCAAGTGAAATAGCACCATTCCACCTGAACGACGCGGGTGGCGGCACATGACGAAGACAACGACCGCTCGCCGGCGCGAAACCCGCATCACGCTCAGGACGACCGGCGCTGATCATTTGACCGAGGTGAAGGTCGGCGGCGCTGTCCTGGGCTATCGTGAGAAGGCAAGGCCGCAGGCCGCACTGCCACCGCGCCTCTGTCTGACGTTGCGGCTGCAAGCCGAGGTTGATCGCCTTTACAAATGGCGCTCGCACAACGGCGAACTTCAGAACTTGGTAGCGGTGCTGGAAGCGCATCGCGCCACAAGGCCGCGAGGCCGCTGGTATCCAAGCGGTTCTGATATCGGCCGTATCCTAAATGTTCACCTCGTCGAGATCATCGCCATGAGGCTTTCGTATCTTCACGCTGTCGACGAGACGCCTGAGGCTCGCAAGGCTCGCCAGAATGAGAAGAAGCGCAGCGACGATGCGGCGCGCGTTAGACGAAAGCGGATGGCTGCATGCTCGAACAATGAGGCACGGATCACGGCGAAAGACCTGGCCAAAGCTGCTGGTGTAAGCCGAGCGACCCACTATCGACGCGCAAAAGTTGGGCGACGAATTGTGTCTCAATCCGGTGAGACAGAAAATGTCGCGGCTCTAATATATATAGGCGGGCGACAGAAAGTGTCTCACATTGGTGAGACGGAAAATGTCGCCCAACTTTTGCATGCAAACTGCGAAGCGGAAGCTGATGAAACCCGGGCCAGTGTCTGCAATCTGGCCGAACGCTCTACTGCACGCGGCCAGCCGGTCGGCGACCGATCCCAGTGCGGCGAGATGGACGAAACCCTCATCAATTCGGAGTACCTGATAACCTGCGGTCGGGGCGAGGTGAAGTCATGACGGATGACCTTTTCGTTTGGGCGGCCGCAGAAGCGGCCAGGCCTCAACGTCAGAAACTTCGTGGCAAAAGCACGAGGTTCTCGATGAAGATCGACGCAGTCACGTTCCGGTGGCGGATCTCTTCCTGCGACGCAAACAGGGAGCCATGGCAGTACAAGCAGGAAATCTGGGGACCACACTCGCCATGGATGCGGCCGGGTCGCCTTGTCGAGATGGGCGGGCCAAACTTGGTCGAGATGCTTCCGCGTCGTCTGGAAGCCGAGGCAAAGCGCCAAGCAAGACGGCGATTCCTCGATTGGTTTACCGGGGAGGCCGACCGCTATGCGTGATGCTGCACGACCCGACCACGCTTTCGAACCCGACGACGGCAATGTCGCCTCGACGCCGAACACGCGGCGTCCGAGAGTGGCGAAAAAGCGGAAGGCCGGCAAGGTCGAACCGTTTGACGCCTGGCTACAAGCCCGCATTCCCGGCCTGCCGAAGCCGGCCGTCGGCGGTTATGACCCGGCGAAGCCCATCGCAACCATGAAAATCTTGGATGGCAACGAAGAGTTTGGCCGGCGGCTGATCAGTGCAAGTGGTTGGCATCTCGGCGAGCCCCGGCCAGCCTTTGACGGTTGGTCGCTTGTCGATCCAGAGGGCAATTTCGTCGCTACCGTGCAATTCTGGACATCCAGAAGCGACCGCCCTTTCGGTATCGGGCAAGATGCCACCGGCGCAAGATGGTGGATCACGCCGTCAAACTCGGATGAAGAGACCCCACAAAGTTGGGACTTGAAACGCCAAGCGCCAAAGTTGATCGCCGTTTCGCCAGTGGCTGCAACCCGCGCTGAAGCTGATGCAGTGACAGCTGCTTTCCTCGCCGCAGGCCATGTGGTGAAGAAACTTCCGCCCCAAAAACGGCCTGAACCGCGCAAGGGTGGAAAGGTCACGCGACGCTGGGGCCGCTCGAACCGATCAGAGCGGTGATGATGACAGTGGAGTTGCGTCTCCCGCTTCTCAACCGCCGGCTATGCAGGACGCCAGGAGAACCTCATGGACGAGCCGGCGCTGGAACAGCTTCGCCTGCGGCTTCCGGCTCTTCAGGATCAGCCGGTACGCGCCGGGGAAGGAGATGAGCGCGATTTCCTGAGCGCGGTTGTCAGCGGCGATACCGTCCAGATTGCTGACGGTATGCTTCTCATCATCTCCAGCGCTGAAATCGCCTGCCGATTGTTGGCAAGCCCGAGCGCCCCGCAGACATCCTTGCCGACGAGCCACGGGTTACCGCCGCGCATCACGACGCAGACATACTCAAGCCGCTTCGTCCGACATGACGTTGATGGGTTGAAACGGCACCATGTGCTTTCCGTCCGTGCGAACTTTTGCACCTGTGGGGCGGAATCCTTTAGGAAGAAATGTCCACGGCTTCACATAGGGGCGACGTTCCGCACCGCAAGGGCTACCCCGCTTTACGGTCCCTAAAGCTTGGAATGCCCAGCAACGGGCGTGGGTCGCCTGTGATGCCGCTTGCGCACCTTGTCGCCTTCCGACAGCGTGCGTCTGATCGACGGCTTCAAGGCGCGCTTGTACGCACCGATGCAATGTGTAAGTTTTCGCTGTGGTTTGGTGGCGCAGGAAGAATTCGCAGTGAAAATGATTACGGTTTTGGCTCTTGCGCTTCTTTTGGCCGCTGGCCAGGCGCGGGCTGATGACTGGTTCAAGATCAAGCCTGTTGATGCGATAGAAAGCATAAGGCGCAATGTTGAGCTGCTTAAGGCTGTTGCACCGCTGCCAAACCCCAAGTGTGGTCAGCGTGGTTTGACGACATTCTGTAATGCGGTGGTGACGGCCGCTGTCCGGTTTCAGATTGTTGAGACGCCTGATGGCAGAACCAAAGAGGCGATTCAGGCGCATTTCGATGGAAGATCCAGCGCAACATTGGAGGTCTCGGCATCCTATGACCCGGCAATTGGAACGCCCGTTGATGGGACCATAGTCGATGCATTGTGCGCTGCCATTTTGATGACCTTCCAGCCAAGATCCACACCTGCATCGGCAATTGAACGATATCAGACCGTCATGCGACGCGCCTTCAACGCCACCGCCACCGGCCAAGCGGGAATCGGGCGGAGTTACGATCAAATTGCGAAAGGCTCATTCATGGTCGAAGTTGATCGATACAGCATCAGATGCGTCGCTGCAGCCCGCGACCAACGCGATGATTTTTGATCGACTGGCGGCATCCATCACCATTTTGTGGAGCAATTTCGTTGGCCTCTATCGCTTTTTAAGTCCGGCCGCTCTGCGTGAAAAGACATTGCCCTCTTTTCCGCATGCTGGAATGGACGCCGTCAAACCCGCAGTGACCATCAAGCAACCACTTCTTGTTGGTCTGGTTGTTGGTCTTCTCGCCGTAATCAGAATAAATAGTTCAATAATATCAAAAAGTTGATGTAAAAATAGAGTGCCCTCAACCGCACCATTTCTTGCCCATCAACTGAAATCAGGGGTCGACCGCCATTCGATACGGCAGTCCGGCTACAGTCGTTCTTGACAAGGATCGTCGTGCCGTGTCGTGCGACACGGTCAAGAAATACAGAACGAGCGCAACCGATGATCACCACCGCATTCGTGTTTCCGGGGCAGGGCAGCCAGGCTGTTGGCATGGGCAAGGCGCTCTTTGATGCCTACCCCTCGGCGCGCGCCGTGTTCGATGAAGTGGACGCGGCGTTGTCGCAGAAGCTCTCTGCATTGATCTTCGACGGGCCACTCGATGAACTGACACTGACCGCCAATGCCCAGCCGGCGTTGATGGCGGTCAGCCTCGCTGCGTTGC
>JBOFFB010000001.1:0-30650 GCA_051648385.1 Allobosea sp. | reverse complement strand
TCGCCGAGATGGCGTGAGGTTCTGGTGCCATCCCCGGCGCGCCGGAGACGCGGGAAGCGGATACGTATTCCTGTCACCAGAGTGGTGGATCCCCTTCCCGGCCTTGCAGGCTGCCGGGGATGACACCGATTGCGGCAGGGCAATCGCTTCAGGTTAATTTGGTCGGTTCTCGACGGGATTTTGGCCTTCTCCCCTTGCGGGAGAAGGTGGGCAGCGCCCGGAAGAGGGGTTGGTATGGCATTCCGTAACGATCTCAAAACCCCTCTTCCGACCTCCGGTCACCTTCTCCCGCAAGGGGAGAAGACCACCACGCCTGGAATCCAGCCAAACATTAACCTGAAGCGATTGCCCTGGATTGTTACCGCATTCCGCTTGAGCATCGGCCACGCTTGGCGTAGCGACAACCCACATCACGCCACACGGGATTCCCATGCGCATTTTAGTGACCAACGATGACGGCATTCATGCTCCGGGGCTTGGTGTGCTCGAGCGCATCGCCCGCACAATTTCCGATGATGTCTGGGTTATCGCGCCCGAGACCGACCAGTCCGGCGTCTCGCACTCACTGTCATTGAATGATCCTCTGCGCTTGCGCGAGATTTCGCCGCGGCATTTTGCGGTCAAGGGTACGCCCACCGATTGCGTGATCATGGGCATCAAGCAGGTCATGGCGGAGAACCTGCCCGATCTGGTGCTCTCAGGCGTCAACCACGGCCAGAACGTCGCCGAAGACGTGACGTATTCGGGGACCATCGCTGCAGCGATGGAAGGCACGATCCTGGGTGTGCGTTCGATCGCCCTCAGTCAGGCTTACGGCACCAAGGGCCGCGCCGCGATCAACTGGCCCTGCGCCGAGACGCATGCGCCCGGCATCATCAAGCGGCTCATCGCCGAGGGCATTCCCGAAGACATCCTGATCAACGTCAATTTTCCCGATTGCCTGCCCGAGGAGGTCGAGGGCGTCGCCGTCACGGCGCAAGGCCGCCGCAACCAGAACCTCCTGCGCATCGACCCGCGCGAGGACGGGCGCGGCAAGGCCTATTACTGGATTGCCTTCCAGCGCGGCAAGAATGACCCCGCCAATGGCACTGACCTGAAAGCGCTGGCAGAAAAACGCATCTCGATCACACCGCTTGAGCTTGACCTGACCCATGAGCCCACCCTGACCCGGCTCGCCATCGCCTTTGCCGGATGATCGACCCCGAATGATCAACTTGGGCGCGCCTGACGCTGACGAGGACGAGCCACTCGCCGATGGCGCGAAGACGCTCCAGTTTCTGCTGGCGCTCAGGGCGCAAGGCGTCAGCGATCTTGCCGTGCTGCGCGCCATGGAGCGCGTCAGCCGCGTGACGTTTGCCCCGGCGCGCTATGCCGATTTGTCCCGCACCGATGTTTCGATCCCGCTGGCCTGCGGGCAGACGATGACGCCGCCCAACGTGGTGGCCTCCTTCCTCGTATCGCTCGGTATCGAGCCTGGCCAGCGCGTGCTCGAGATCGGCACAGGCTCGGGCTATGTCACCGCGCTGATGACAGAAATGGGTGGCCATGTGGTGTCGCTCGAGCGTTTCCATGCGCTCGCACTGAGCGCCTATGAACGCCTGAGCGGGCTTGGCATGCGCGCTGTCGAGTTGCAGCACGCGGATGGTCTTCAAGCCACGCGGCTGCTCGGGCGCTTTGACCGCATCATGCTGAACGGTGTTGTTGACCTCATCCCCGAGGGGCTCCTGCAGCGACTTTCACCGACAGGCAGGCTGGTGGGCGCGCTCAGGGTCGATGGCGTACCGCGCAAGATCGTGGTGGCGCGCGTCGGCGACAATGCCGTCGACCATCAACTGGGTGGCGTGGTGCGCTTGACGCCGCTGGTTCCGGGCCTTTCAAGCACGCTGTGACGCGATGGGCGGCATTTTTCCGCCTGGTGCTGCGAAACCCTGTCGAATTGTTCAGCTTGGCAACGGTTTCGTAACCTGAATCCGTTTTTAATCATGTCAGTAAGTTGTGTTGCGTAACCTGCGGTGCGGGCTGATGCGTTTGAAGTTTGAATTTCTCCTGTCTTCGGCCATGTGCCGTGTCGCGGCCGCAGGTTTGCTGGCGAGTGCCCTGGGCGCTTGCAGTACTGATGTGGCCCGGTTTGCGGACAATCCGTTTTCCAATCCGTTCAAGGGTGGCGCTCCGTCGTCGGTTGATCGCAACGCCACTGGCGCGATCAAGCGGCAGGCGACACAAGCCGCCGGTACTGCCATTGGAACGGGCACAGCGGTTTCAGCGGCTTCCCCAGCCTTGGGCCGTGTGACCTCGCAGCCTCTTGCAGCACCGATCGCGGCTTCGGTGGCCGCATCGCAACTGTCATCACGATCTGCTCTTTCGCCACGCACACCCAGCGCCGTTGACCTTGCTTCCACGGGCTCCGTGACGCCTCGCTCGGTGGCAGGTTGGTCATCTGCTGGTGGCACGCCGGTGGTCATGGCCTCTGGTGAGAACGTCAACACATTGGCCACGCGCTATGGTGTGCCTGCCTCCGCTATCCTTGCCACCAACGGCCTGTCGAGCGCCTCGCAGCTCACGCCCGGCTCACGCGTCACCATCCCCGCCTACAGTGCAGGCGGGGCTGCCAGCCCGCGTCTTCAGGCTCCGGCATCCGTGCCCGCCAGTGAGCCGCCCGTCACGCCATCGACTTCGGCACCTGCAGCGCCGCGTGCCGCCGTAACACCGCGCCCGCCGCAGCCCGTGGCCGAGATGAGCCAGCGCGGCGAGCCCGTCCGTACGGCTGCTCCGGCTCCTGCACCTCAAAAACCGGCTGTACCCGTCCCGCGCGCCGTCGTTGCCACTGCACCACCATCGCGCGAAAATGAGCCTGCGCGGATTGTGCCGCCAGCACAGGTTGCCGCGCCGAAGGCAGTTGCTTCTGCATCTGCCGATGCTGCCCGCGAAAAGGCGAGGGCGCAGGCCGAAGCCGCAAGGGCACGCGCTGAAACGGCTAAGCAGCAGACGGCGGCAAGCCGCTCTGCCGATGCTGAAGTCACTGCCCGCAAAGCTGCCGAAGCCAGGGCCAAGGCTGAATCGGAACGTGCACGCCTCGCTGAAACACGTGCGAAGACCGCTGAAGATCGCGCCAAGGCGGCTGAGGCCAGCAAGGAAGCCGAAATCAACCGGATCAAGGCTGCCGAGGCCAAGAAAAAGGCCGAAGCAGAGCGCAAGCTGCAGGCCGACGCTAAGGCAAAGGCTGATCGCGAGCTGAAGGTCGCTCGCGCCGATGCCGACAGTGCCGAGCGCAAGGCGAAGGAACAGGAAGCCCGGATTGCCCGTGAAAAGGCCAAGGAACAGGCCAAGGAACAGGCCAAGGAACAGGTTGCGCAGCAGCCAGCGCGGCAGCCTGCAAACCAGACGCGGCAACAGGCGGCGGCAGCTGCGGCAGTGGCTGCCGCGCCAGCCCAGCGTCAGGCTGCCGATCCTGCTCCGACATCGAGTGTGCCAAAAGACGAGCCAAAGGCGGCCGCTGCGCCATCTGCAGATTTCCGCTGGCCAGCACGCGGGCGTGTCATCAGCGGCTTCACTGGCAAGGGTGCCAACGAGGGCATCAACATCGCGGTGCCTGAAGGCACGCCCGTCAAAGCGGCAGGTGATGGTGTTGTGGCCTATTCCGGCAACGAGTTGAAGGGCTACGGCAACCTTGTGCTGATCCGGCACGAGAACGGCTATGTCTCGGCCTATGCTCACAATGGTGATGTCGCCGTCAAACGCGGCGAACGTGTCAGTCGCGGGCAGACGATCGCCAAGTCCGGCCAGAGCGGCAACGTCGCCTCGCCGCAACTGCACTTCGAGATCCGCAAGGGTTCTACCCCGGTCGATCCGATGCCGTATCTGGCCAACTGAGGCATCAGGCTACAGCGTTTCATCCGGTGCTCGCGAGACACTTGCGCCGGATGTGAAGAAGGACGGGTCGGTCCCATGAAAGGCCGCACCCGTCCTTCATCGTTTTTGCGCCATGACGCCGTCAATCCAGCCGCTTCTCCAGCCGTCCAGCCAGATCGGTGATGTATTGCCATGCCGTGCGGCCTGAGCGGCTGCCGCGGGTGGTGGCCCATTCAAGTGCGTCCCGTTCAAGCTCTTCAGCCGGGGTGCCGAGCTTGAAGTGCAGCGCATAGCCACTGACCATATCCAGATACTCGTCCTGGCTGCATTTGTGGAAGCCGAGCCAGAGCCCGAAACGGTCCGAAAGCGAAACCTTTTCTTCAACGGCCTCACCCGGATTAATCGAGGTCGAGCGCTCGTTTTCCATCATGTCACGGGGGAGAAGGTGACGGCGATTGGACGTTGCATAGAATGCCACGTTCTCGGGCCGGCCCTCGACCCCGCCATCCAGCGCAGCCTTCAGCGACTTGTACGATGTGTCATTGTTGTCGAACGACAGGTCATCGCAGAACACGATGAAACGGTGCGGGTCGCTGCGCAACAGCGCCATCAGGGCAGGCAGGCTTTCGATATCCTCGCGGTGAATCTCGATCAGCTTGAGTGCCAACCGCCCGAGCTTGCGCGTGTTCACGTCGGCGTGGATCGCCTTGACCAGCGAGGACTTGCCCATGCCGCGTGCGCCCCAGAGCA
This sequence comes from Allobosea sp., assembly GCA_051648385.1. Taxonomy (GTDB): domain Bacteria; phylum Pseudomonadota; class Alphaproteobacteria; order Rhizobiales; family Beijerinckiaceae; genus Allobosea. Next base: position 26,051 of record JBOFFB010000001.1, on the reverse strand, counting down.
GCACATTGTTGGCGGCAAACCCCCGCGCGAAACGCTCGGTATTTTCAGCCAGCAGGTCGCGCACACGGTCGACACCCTTGAGCAGGCCGAGCGCGACCCGGTTCACGTGCGGCACCGGCTGCAGACGATGTTCGCGCGGCTGCCAGATGAAGGCGTCTGCCGCGCTGATATCCGGTTTTCGCGGCGCAGCAGGACTCATGCGCTCCAGCGCGTCGGCGATGCGGGCGAGCAGGGCGATGTTGGGATCAGGCTGGGTCATGGGCGTGGAGCTTCATTTCGCGGCAAGAGCTGCTTCTTGAACCGAAAACCTGAGCAGCGCCACACCCGCAATTGATTTCGCCGCCGCATCAGCTAAGAGTGCGGCATAAATCCGCCCCGCTTCGGGTGCGGTCCACTGCTCCCTTGTGAGGTGCTTCCCTTGATTACCCCCGCTTTTGCCCAAGTCCCCGGCGCTGGTGGCGGCGCCGATATCTTCATGTCGCTGGTGCCGTTCATCCTGATCTTCGTGATCATGTGGTTCCTGATCATCCGTCCGCAGCAAAAGCGCATGAAGGAACACCGCGAACTGCTCGCCAATGTCCGCCGAGGCGACACCATCGTCACGTCTGGTGGCCTGATTGCCAAGGTCACCAAGGTCATCGACGATGGCGAAGTCGAGGCCGAAATCGCCGATGGCGTGAAGGTGCGCTTTGTCAAATCAATGATCCAGGACGTGCGCGCCAAGGGTGAGCCGGTCAAGGACAAAGAACCCGCCAAGACCTGAGGCTTGCTTCCTCATCCCGGAGGCTGTCGAAGGATTGACTCGTTGAAGGGTGAGGATCGCCAAAGCGTTATCCCGCTTTCTTGATTCCGAATCCTTCGACAAGCGTGGGATCAGGGATTATGTGCATCTCACGAGATTCTGGTGCTGCGCCGCGTGCGCGGCCCTGAAACATCCAACAAGAGGCTGAACCGGCCATGATGCGGATATCCCGGATCAAATCCATCCTGATCCTGCTGGCCACCTTCATCGGGTGCTTGCTGGCCGTGCCGAGCCTGATGCCGGAAGCGACGCGCAAGGCCGTGTTCAGCGTTCTGCCGTCATGGATGCCGCAGAAAGCTGTCTCGCTTGGCCTCGACTTGCAGGGCGGCGCGCACGTGCTGCTCGAAATCGACAAACCCGACCTGATCCGTTCGATGACCACCCAGTTGCGCGATGACGTGCGGCGCGTTTTGCGCGAGGAGCGCGTGGCGCTTCAGGGCGGCATTGCCATCCAGCCACGCGGCGTGCAGTTCCGCATCGCGCAGGCCGATGACCGTGCCCGTGCCATGCCAAAATTGCGTGCGTTGGCGCAGCCTGTCGGGCAGCAGCTTTTCGGCCCCACTGGCAACCAGAGCATCGATATCATCGAGACGGCTGATGGTCAGATTACGATGGCCTACAGCGAGCTTGGCCTGAACGAGCGCATACGCCGCGTCGGACAGCAGACGATCGAGGTCATCGAGCGCCGCATCAACATAGATGGCACCAAGGAGCCTTCGATCCAGCGCCAGGGGCTTGATCGTGTGCTTGTGCAGGTGCCCGGCCTCACCGATCCGCAGCAGCTAAAAGAACGGCTTGGTCGGACCGCCAAGCTGCAATTCCGCTTCGTCGCAGAAGCGGGTGCCGCCGAAACCGAGCTGATGCGCAATCGCGACAGTGGCCAGCAAGTCGCGGTCGATCGTTCTGTGATCGTCGAAGGCGAAGACCTCATTGACGCTGCAGCGTCCTTCGATTCTCGTACAGGGCAGCCCATCGTCAACTTCCGCTTCAATATCCGCGGTGCGCAGCGCTTCGGCGATGCAACAACACGCGGCGTCGGGCGGCAACTCGCCATCGTGCTCGACAACGAGGTGATCTCGGCCCCGGTCGTGCAGACGCCGATTACGGGTGGCTCAGGCCAGATCTCTGGCCAGTTTACGGTCGAGCAGGTCAACAGCCTGTCGCTTCTGCTGCGTGCTGGTGCATTGCCCGCCAAACTTTCAATCATCGAAGAGCGCACAGTCGGCGCAGGCCTCGGGGCTGACTCGATCCAGGCTGGCCTGCTGGCGTCGTATCTCGCGACTGCACTCGTGGCCGCCTTCATGATCGTGACCTACGGCTTCTTCGGCGTCGTCGCCGTCGTGGCCGTCACGTTCAACGTGCTGATGTTGCTGGGTCTTCTCGCAGTTGTCGGCGCGACACTGACACTCCCCGGCATTGCAGGCATCGTGCTCACCGTCGGCATGGCGGTTGACGCCAATGTGCTGATTTATGAGCGCGTGCGCGAAGAGGCGAGGGCGGGCCGCTCCGCAATTTCGGCGCTTGATGCGGGCTTCGAGCGGGCGCTGGGCACCATCGTAGACGCCAATCTGACCACACTGATTGCAGCCATCGTGCTGTTCTTCCTGGGTTCCGGCCCGGTGCGCGGCTTTGCTGTCACGCTTTCGCTCGGCATTCTCACCACTGTTTTCACGGCTTTCACCTTGAGCCGCCTGATGATCGCGACCTGGTATCGCTGGCGCAGGCCCTCCAAGGTCGAGATTTGAGGTCGCATCGTGGCTTTCCGTCTTCGCTTCATCAAGGATGACACCAAGTTCCCCTTCATGGGGTTCCGCTCTGTCAGTTTCCCGCTATCGGCATTCTTGTCGGTGTTCACTATTGTCGTGTTCTTCGCCATAGGGGTGAATTTCGGCATCGACTTCAAGGGTGGCACGCTCGTGGAGCTGCAGGCCAAAAGTCAGCAGGCCAACATCTCGCAGGTCCGCGACAAGTCGAACGCGCTCGGCTTTGGCTCGGTTGAGGTCGCAGAGTTTGGCTCACCGCGCGAGCTTTTGCTGCGCATCGAGTTGCAGACCGCGCCGACCGCTGCAGAGCAGGAGCGCGCCCAGCAGAACGTCGTGGCCAAGCTTCGCGAGACCTTCGGCACTGACTACGAGTTCCGCCGCGTCGAGGTTGTAGGCCCGCGCGTGTCGGGGGAATTGGTCCAGAACGGCACCATTGGCGTTATCGTCGGTATCCTGGGGGTGCTGATCTACCTGTGGTTTCGCTTCGAGTGGCAATTTGCCGTCGGCGCAGTCATCGCCACATTGCATGACATTGTGCTGACCATCGGCTTCTTCGTGGTCATGCAGCTCACGTTCGACATGACCTCGCTCGCGGTGATCCTGACGATCCTCGGCTATTCGCTGAACGACACGGTGGTTGTCTATGACCGCATTCGCGAAATGCTGCGAAAATACAAGAAGATGCGGCTAACTGAAGTGATCGACATCGCGGTCAATGCAACCCTCTCACGCACTGTCATAACCGCCACCACCACCTTCCTCGCGATGCTGGCAATGGCCATCTTTGGCGGCGAAGTGCTGCGCTCTTTCTCGCTGGCCATGCTGTTTGGCATCGTCATCGGCACATATTCGTCGATCTTCATCGCTGCTCCGATTCTGATTTATCTCGGCCTCAAAACGGGCGGTGGCGATGTAAAGGAAGATGCCACAGTCGGCGACACCAAGGCTGTGACAGCGCGCGCCAAGGCCTGAGGCGTGGCCGCCGGACAGCGCTATGACGGCTTTGTCCCAGGCCGCCATCTGATCGATGCTTATGGGGCAGGTGGCTTCCGCTTTGGCGAAATGAGCCACAAAGGCTCGATCCTGATGCTGCCATCCGGCGTGAAGGCGTGGGATGCGAAAGACAATCAGCCTTGGGCAGGCAACCAGTTCCTCGATGTTTTCACAGAGGCGGAGAACATAGAGCTGCTGCTCCTCGGCACCGGCGTCAATCTGCGCCCGTTGCCGGAAGCCCTGCGCTGGCGCTTCAAGGAACTCAAGATCAGCCTTGAGTTGATGACCACACCGCCTGCTGCGCGCACCTACAACATTCTGGTCGCCGAAGGTCGCAAGATCGCGGCAGCACTAATCTCAGTCGATTGAAACTTGAATTCAAACATCGGTGCGCCAGTTAAGTAGGTAGTTGCGTTCCCCACAGACGAAGCTGGATGCCGCACGATGTCTCTGCAGACGCCGACTGTAACAAGCGCAATCTCACAGGACCTTGGCAAGGCCTACCTTTTCTGTGAGGAGCTGATCCGGGATGTCGACAAGGATCGCTATCTCGCAAGCCTGTTCGCTCCTGCCGACAAGCGCCCGCATCTGTTTGCGCTCTATGCCTTCAGTTTCGAGATCTCGCGTGTACGGGAGATGGTGTCTGATCCGCTGCCAGGTGAGGTTCGCCTGCAGTGGTGGCGCGACCTTTTGCAAGGCTCGGCGCGAGGAGAGGTGAGCGCTAACCCCGTTGCCGCGGCGCTGCGGGACACGGTGGAGAAATTCCGACTTCCCATGGCCCCGCTGATATCGCTGATCGATGCGCGCATCTTCGACCTGTACGACGATCCGATGCCGTCCGTGGCCGATCTCGAAGGCTATTGTGGTGAAACCTGCTCGGCGCTGGTGCGATTGGCCAGCCTCGTGCTGGCAGGTGGCGAAGACCCCGGTGGTGCAGATGCCGCCGGGCATGCTGGCTGCGCTTACGCCATCACAGGTCTTCTGCGTGCATTTCCGTGGCATGCCATGCGGGGACAGGTCTATGTGCCAAAGGAATTTCTGCTGAAGTATGGCGCGACGCGTGATGATATCGCTTCGGGCCGTGGCGGGCCCGGCGTCGCGGCCGCGATGGCTGATATGCGGCAACTGGCGCGGGATCACCTGAGCCTCACACGCGAACTGCGGGGCAGCATCGCGCCGGTCATCACACCGGCGTTCTTGCCAACGGCATTGGTTGATCAGTACCTCAAACCGATGGAAATGCGAGGCTATGATCCCTTCACCAGCGTGATTCAGGTTCCGCAATGGCGTCGCCAGTGGACATTGTGGCGGCAGGCTCGCCGAGCAATGACAGCAAATAACCGCTGAAAAACGTATAATACTTTAGAGCATAGCGCACAAAAGTGGGTACCGGTTTTGTGAGTACGCAATGCTCTAACTTATTATTATCGTTCATCTTTCCGCATTGAGATGGAATCCATCTCAATGCGGGATGATCTAGTCTTGATTCGGCCAAATTCTCCCGCTTACTTTCAGGCACGAGCGGGGTTGGCGCATGGTGAAGCCTTCGGCGCGTTGTTGCCGGGGAAGGCTGCACTCCAAACCTTCCACGCTTGTGCGGATGGTGGCGGCCATCCGTGACCCGGGCGGTGCTCGACCACCAGCCCTGCGACTATGAAGGGTGTTGGAATGATGACTGGTACTGTGAAGTGGTTCAATGCCACCAAAGGTTATGGATTTATCTTGCCAGAAGATGGCGGAAAAGACGTCTTTGTCCATGTCAGCGCCGTCGAGCGCTCGGGCCTTGGCCCGCTCAAGGACGGACAGAAAATCAGCTTCGAGATCACCACCGACAAGCGCACCGGCAAGGCCGTTGCGGCGGAATTGAAGCTGATAGGCTGATTTATTCTGCCGCTTGCGTCTGCGTTACTGTTGGCTTCGGCGCTTTCGTTTCCACCAAGGAATACGATGCGCCGTCGCGCCATTTGACCATGGCCAACTTGGCCCGGCTCGCGAGTGCACGCTTGCGGGCAATGGCTTTTTCGGTGCCGCGCAACCGCTTGCCGGTCTCGTTTTTCACCGCCCCAATCGGCGGAAACAGGCCAAAATTGATGTTCATCGGCTGGAAAGAGCGCGGCCCCTCGTCGATCGTGACGATATGTCCGCCAGTGATGTGATTGATCAGCGCCCCCATGGCTGTTTCTGGGGGCGGCAATGAAAACGGCAGGCCGAGCCATTCCGCAGCGGCCATACGTCCAGCCAAAAGCCCGATTGCCGCACTTTCAACATAGCCCTCGCAACCCGTGATCTGGCCGGCAAAGCGCAGTCGCGGCTGCGCCTTGAGCCGGAGCTGATCATCGAGCACCTTCGGAGAGTTGAGATAGGTATTGCGGTGCAGGCCGCCGAGCCGCGCAAACTCCGCTTCTTCAAGCCCCGGTATCATCCTGAGGATACGGGCCTGATCGGCATATTTAAGCTTGGTCTGGAAGCCGACCATGTTGAACAATGTGCCGAGGGCGTTGTCCTGCCTGAGTTGCACGACAGCATGGGGCTTGACCTCTCGGTCTCGCGGATTTGTCAGGCCCATCGGCTTCATCGGCCCGTGTCTCAACGTCTCGCGCCCACGCTCGGCCATGACCTCGATGGGCAAGCAGCCATCGAAATACGGTGTGTTCGCCTCCCATTCCTTGAAACTGGTCTTCTCGCCTCCAACCAATGCATCGATGAAGGCGTCATACTGGTCCTGGGTCATCGGGCAGTTGAGATAATCCGCCCCAGTCCCGCCCGGCCCCGGCTTGTCATAACGCGACTGGAACCAGGCGACGTCCATGTTGACGCTTTCACGGTAGATGATCGGCGCAATGGCATCGAAAAACGCGAGTTCCTTTTCGCCCGTCAGTGCCAGCACTGCCTGAGCCAATGCAGGCGAGGTCAGCGGCCCGGTGGCCACGAGCACGGATGTCCAGTCTTCCGGCGGCAAGCCCGCAACTTCACGCCGGTCGATGCTTACCAGCGTATGGGCTTCGAGTGCTGCGGTCACTGCTGCCGAAAAGCCATCGCGGTCGACCGCCAGCGCGCCGCCGGCAGGAACCTGATTGGCATCTCCTTTGGCAATGATCAGCGAACCAAGCTGCCGCATCTCCCAGTGCAGTTGACCGACAGCGTTGGAAACATCGTCGTCGGAACGAAAGGAGTTGGAACAGACCAACTCTGCCAGTCCATCGGTCTTGTGTGCTTCGGTGCCGCGCTCTGGCCGCATCTCGTGCAGCACCACCGGCACACCCGCGCTGGCGATCTGCCAAGCAGCCTCAGAACCGGCAAGACCGCCGCCAATGACGTGAATGGGTTGTTTTGTACTCATGGGCCGGAGATAGATCTGTTCAACCGCCGTTGCAACCATGCAGCCATCAGTCGCGCGCGCGGTCCGTGACGTTCAGTCGGCCCTCGATGATCGCGTCGATCACCGCTTTTTGTGCCGGTTCGGCCGCCACCAGTGGTGGCAACAGATCAATCTGGTTCGTGGCAATAAGCGACAGCACGTCAGTCATGACAGCACCATCGGCCCGGCGGGGCAGGGCGCTCACGATCTGGATCATTTCAGGTGGCTCGGCCTGTGCACTGGCCTTGAGCGCAGATACGACTTCAGTCGCCGTCAAACTGGCCGATTCGACGAAGGCATAAAGCCCGACGCCCTTGCGGCGATAGGGGAAGCCAACGATCGCGGCAGCGCTGGCACCGGCAAGCGTGGCGGCGACGGCCTCAAGGTGCGGGGCCTCACGGTGCAGGCGTAGCCCGCCGCCCTCCCGGTCACGCACGCCCAGGAGATCACGAGTGATCAGTTTGTAGACCTTTTTGCCGGTCATCAGCCAGATCCGCGCAGGCAGGCTCTTCTTCTTCAGCACGCGCAATTCGCCCGGCGTGATCGCTTCGGGGCAGAACTTGCGCTTGTGCTTGAGCAGGTGCCGCAGGTCTTCATGCGCCAGCAACCGGTAGAGCCGTCCGCGCGCGTTGTGGATTGTCGCAAGCTGAAAGTCGGTCACGGCGGCTCGCCCATCCGGCGTCACCAGCCAGTTTGGTTCCTTGGCGAGATCATTGTGGCAGACCCCGGCGCGGCGCATCTGCCGAAGCAACCGTTTGGCGTCGCTGAACAGTCGAACCTGACCGTACGGCTTCGCCATCTGGAATGGGAGGCCTTCGATGAACCCCCGGATGATGATCCCGTCTGACGCCGCATGCAGCGCCGGAATGCCTTCGATGCCAGATGCCCGGGCCAGCGAACGTCGCTCGCGCACACCGAAATGCCACGCAAGTGGCTTGGCCCACCAGCGTGCGGTGGTGAGGTCACGCCTGATGGCAGCATGCTCGCCCGCGCGATCAGACCAAATCCCACGGTCAATCGTCGAGAACACATCAGACTTGAGCGTGGCCAGCCGCACAAAGGCAGCTGTGTCGGCGCTGGGAGGCGTGATGGTCGCAGCAGGCAAGAACGGGCGTGACGAGGTCAACATCACGCTTCCCTATTGAAACTTTTCATCGGTGGAAACCTGCTTTTCGCCGTTCGGAGGCTCCAGAACGCAAAAACCCGCCAGATGGCGGGTTTTACGGACGTCACGGCCAGGTGTTTTCAGGCGGAGGCGTAGTGACGAGCGATGTCGACGATGTTGCTGCGAACGATGCCGAGATCGTCGAGTTCACGATCAGACAGTTTCGACAGTTCGCGAACGGTCTCGCGGTAGCGCAGGTAGGATTGGATCTTGGCAACGATGGCAGCGATAAACATGGTGGTTCCTTTGAGCGTGGTTGGTTGAATATCAGTGCGTGCATCGATTGTGCACTGCAGCAATTGCGATATAGGCCATGCATTCGAAGAGTTTAAGTGGCTTGTTTCCATATCAGATATGCGTTTATTGCATGCAATGTTCATAATTTGGTAAAACTTTGGAGTTTCGCCGCATTTTCGCCGCGGGATCCGCCCCGATTTTGCCGCGTGTCGGGCCGCAACTGGGGTTTGCGCAGTTATCGATTCGCATTGACCGGGCGCAGACGTGTCAAAGTATGGGCAGACTTTCGATGGATGACTCTTCGCTTCGGTTTCGGACCACACGCGTTTCCGTCGGCTCGCTGGCCTTTGTTGTGTTGGTTCTGGTAAGCGCGATCGGCCTGGTTGCCATTGCATCCGGGGGAGAGTTTGCGCCGAAATCCGCGTTTCATGCTCCGGATGTCAGGCAAGTCACGCAACCGAGCGGCATGACTTGACCGGTTGAGGCGAGCGACCGTCGCTTCGTAAACGCTGAAACTGGGATAGGCAGCCGAAAGCCCTTCAATTCGCCCGTTGCTGAAGCAATGGTGCGGCCGCACCCGAACGCTCGAGAAGCGCCTTCGCGTTGACTTGCACTGAAGGGTCCAAGATCGGTCCGATGACTTCGAAAGGTACAGTCGTAACGCCATTGGCCGACTGGACATTTCCGCCGAGCCGGAATTGCCGTTCAGCCAGAGAGATCTGTCCATCCAGAATCAACCGGAACGATTGACCGTTGCCACGTGCTTCACTGATCTCGATATTGCCAGCCGACATGATGCCGGTGACCGCAAGTTGTTCAAAACTGGTGCGCCCACCACGCCAGTCGCGTGCCACCGAAAGGGGCTGTCGCTCGATGCGGCGCATGGCGTCGTTCAGGTTGGTGCCGAGGAAATCGCCGTTTCGGGCCGTTGCGACGAATCTACCGCTTGCCTGAGTTATCAGTTCCGCCGGCGTCCGCCCGCTCGCTTCGAAATTGTGCTGATACGAGCCCATGCCAGTCATCCGCCTGACATCGAACAATTCTGTGCTGAACTGGGCGAGGTCAACCCGTTCCGCAGTAAGTTGCGAGCGTAATTCGATTCCGGCTGGCAAGCGCACGACCGACCCGCGCCCCCGGGCCAGTCCGCCATAGAGCCCGGCGTTCGAGATTGAAAGATCGAGCCGCTTGTCAGTTGCCATGATCTGGCCGGCCACATCTGTGAAAACCATTCCCGGCAGGCGCAGTCTCTGCAGCGACACGCGCAAGTCGATGTCATGGGCCACAAGGTCGTCGATATCGATCTGCGCCGTGGCGGCAATGTCTGGAAAGGTCAACCGGCCAACATCGACGCCAGCTTGCGGGCGACCGATGTCGAGATTGGTCCCTGCCAATGTGCCAGTCAGCCGCCAGCGGTTTTCGCGCCTGCGCCAGTCAAGCGCTCCGTCAAGCACGTCACTGCCAAGAACAAGACTGGCATTGCCGATTTGCGCGCCCTCTTCCGAGATACGCAGGCGACCGGAAAGGGCAGTGTTGCCCAGAGGCAGCAGAACTGGTGATCCCGATGCCAGCCATGAGCCAAGCCGGGACATGGATTTCGCCGAGAATTGCAATTGCCCATCGACTGACTTCAGGACCTGCTGGGGCTGGCGCAGAGGTCGGGCTGATGCAAAATCCAGTCTCATGATGTCTGACCGGACTTGCAACATCGGCAGGATGCCGCGTTCGGCCGAGTTTGTCGCAAATGCGAAATCAAGTTTCTCGCCACGCCAAACAAGACCGCCGCTGGCTTGCACGGCTTCGCCACGAACGCGGTGTTCGACCACAAGATTGATGTCGCGCACGGATGAGACGATGCCGGGTCCGCGCCGGAAGAAGACCGCCCCATTTTCGGTAATCTTCACGCGCGGCATCGTCGGCCACATTGAGAGTGCCGTCGATGTTACCATTTGCAGTGAGTCGGCTTGTTCACCCCCGACATTCACCTCGATCTGCGGTGCGACAAGCAAGAGCTGATCAAACTCGATGCGCCCTGCCAGCAGCGGCAAGAGCCGGATATCGGCCCGAAGGCGTGGCAACCGGGCTGTGATCTGCCCATCAGCCGATGTGATCAGAACGTCATTGGCGATGATCCGCGGTATCGGCAGAAGCGCAACAGCGCCCGGTACGGTCGTTGTCGCCGTCACGCCCAACTGCGCTGACAGCATCGCCAGCATGTGTCGTTCAACGGTGCGCTCCGCCAGTGTCCATGGGCTTGCCGCAAGCGCCAGGATCGCCGCAATGGCCGTTACGATGACAAGATGCCAGCGCTTGATCATCAGCAAGACGTCTCACATGGTGCTGGTCTGGTGCGAACACTGACAGACTTGAAATGCGGCGCTGACAACCCGCGTGCGGCCGCCGGTTCACTCGGTCGACATACAGTTAGTTAATACAGCATTGTGAGAAAGTCGAGTTTGTCATTCATGCCGTTCCAACGCTGTGGGTAACCTCGATCGCTGTCGGTGTGCGATGCAGCTGAAGTTTTTTGAAACAGAACCCGTCTGCTGCAAGGTGGGTTGACATTCTTCGTCTCGCACGATGGTAAAACGCATACTACTATGAGGCAGCGTGCGGCGGCTGCCGAAACGCGGTGCCAGAGGATTGAAGCAGATGACAAAAGTTTTTGGCGATGCGGTGACGGCGCTGGCCGGGGTCCTCCGCGATGACATGATGATCATGGCGGGCGGTTTCGGCCTTTGCGGCATACCAGAGGCGCTGATTGCGGCCATCCGTGATTCGGGCGTGAAAGGCCTGACGATTGTCTCAAACAATGCGGGCGTTGACGGCATCGGCCTTGGCGTGCTGCTCGAAACCCGCCAGGTGAGGAAAATGGTTTCGTCCTATGTCGGCGAGAACAAGACCTTCGCCACCCAGTATCTCGCTGGTGAGTTGCAGATCGAGTTCAATCCGCAGGGCACCCTGGCCGAGCGCATCAGGGCAGGTGGCGCAGGCATTCCAGCATTCTACACCAAGACCGGCGTCGGCACGCTGGTGGCAGAAGGCAAGGAAGTGCGCGAGTTCAATGACGCCAATTATGTCATGGAAACGGGCCTGTTCGCCGATCTTGCCATCATCCATGCCTGGAAAGGCGATACAGAAGGCAACCTTGTTTACCGCAAGACCGCGCGTAACTTCAATCCGATGATGGCGACTGCCGCCAGGATCACCGTGGCCGAGGTCGAGCACTTGGTGAATGTCGGCGAGATCGACCCCGACCATATGCACACACCCGGTATCTACGTGAAGCGCATGTTCAAGCTCGACACACCGCTGAAGCGCATCGAGCAGCGGACCGTGCGCAAGCGCGACGCTGCCTGACGAACATCGATTGACTATCCCGAATTAGCCCATCAATCCGCAAGGAGACCGAACATGGCATGGACCCGCGAACAGATGGCCGCCCGCGCTGCGCAGGAACTGGTCGACGGCTACTACGTCAACCTTGGCATCGGTATTCCGACGCTCGTGTCAAACTACATTCCGTCCGGCATGAACGTGCAGCTCCAGAGCGAAAACGGCATGCTCGGAATGGGCCCGTTTCCATACGACGAAGATGTCGACGCCGACCTGATCAATGCTGGCAAGCAAACCATCACGGAGCTGCCGACCACGAGCTATTTCTCGTCGTCTGACTCCTTCGCCATGATCCGAGGCGGCCATATCGACCTGTCGATCCTCGGCGCGATGCAGGTGTCCCAGAACGGTGATCTGGCCAACTGGATGATCCCCGGCAAGATGGTCAAGGGCATGGGTGGCGCGATGGACCTCGTTGCGGGCGTCAAGAAAGTCGTTGTGGTGATGGAACACGAGGCCAAAGGCGAGTCAAAGCTGCTCAGTGCCTGCAACTTGCCGCTCACCGGTGCAGGTGTTGTCGACATGGTGATCACGGACCTTGCCGTCTTCCTGATCGACAAGAAGAAGGGTGGCATGACGTTGATCGAGCTTGCCGAAGGCGTGACGCTCGACGAGGTCAAGGCCAAGACGGAAGCGGCCTTCGATATCGCGCTTGGAGACGCCAAGGCAGCTTGAGTATGCTGAGCGTGGTTGACATTCCCGCCTCGCCTGGGATGTCACCCCTTATTGGCCCTCAGGCTGCGTGACAACAGCACCACCGGGATGATGCCGACCGCGACGATGGCGAGTGCGCTGGTCGAAGCCTGCGTGAGCCGTTCGTCCGAGGCGAAACTGTAGACGCGCACGGCCAGGGTATCGAAATTGAACGGTCTGACGATCAGGGTTGCCGGCAATTCCTTCATCACATCGACGAAGACCAGCGCCCCGGCTGTGATCAGTGAACGAGACAACAAGGGGCTGTGGATGCGTCCGATGACCTGAGCAGGGCTGTCACCCAGCAGCCGCGCCGCATCATCGAGGCTGGTGCCGATGCGGGCGTATCCGGACATGATGCTCTGCATCGCAACCGCCAGGAACCGCACCAGATAGGCCAGCATGAGTGCCGCCAGGGTGCCGCTGAGAAGAAGCCCTGTCGAGATGCCGAGATTGGCCCGCATGAAGCTGTCGAGCACATTGTCAAGCAGGCCGAACGGGATCAGTACGCCGACCGCGATCACCGTGCCGGGCATGGCGTAACCCATCGTGGCAAAGCGCACGGCCCCGCGCGTCAGCGTCGATCGGCTGACCCTCAGCGCATAGGCAAGCAATGCGCCGACCGCCGTGATCAGTACCGCGGCGCTGACCGCTAGCAGCAGCGAGTTGCGCGCCAGCACCAGAAACTGCTCGCTCAGCAGCGCATCCCCACCCTTGATCTGCATCTTGAGGAAGACGAGTACAGGCACGACGAAGCCAAACACAACCGGCAGTGCGCAAGCCGTCATTGCCAGTGCAGCCTTGGAGCCCCTGAGCCGGTAGGGCGCTGCGTCCCGTGCCCGGCGGGTGGTGCGTGCAAACCTGCGATTTGAGCGCGAATGCTGTTCGAGCAACAGGAGCGCCAGCACGAAGATCAGAAGGCCAGAGGCCAGTTGCGCGGCGGCGACAGGGTCACCCATGCCGAACCACGTGCGAAAGATCACGGTCGTGAAGGTCAGCACGCCAAAATACTGCACCATGCCGAAGTCAGCCAGCGTCTCCATCAGAGCCAGCGCCACCCCTGCCGCTATGGCTGGCCGGGCCAATGGCAGGCTGATCTTCCAGAATGCCTCATGCGGGCGCGCGCCCAACGCACGCGCCGCATCGACAATGCAGGCTGATTGTTCGACGAATGCCGAGCGGGCCAGAAGGTATACGTAAGGATACAGCACCAGCGTGAACATCAGTGATGCGCCGCCCACCCCCGCAAGCGTCGGAAACCAGTAGTCACCGCGCGTGAGCCCGAATGTGTCACGGATCCAGCTCTGCAGGGGCCCAGCAAAGTCCATCAGGTCCATGTAAGCGTAGCCGATGATGTAGGCCGGCATGGCCAGCGGCAGGATCAGCAGCCACTCGAACTGGCGCGAACCGGGAAACCGGCACGCAGCCACGAGCCATGCGGTGCCGACGCCAAGCAGCGTGGTGCCGACTCCAACCAGCAACCCCATGACAAGTGTATTGGACATCACTTCGCCAAGGATGGTGCTGGCCAGATGCGAAAGCGCCTCGCCATAAGGTCCCGCCAACGAGAGCAGCACCGTGATGAGGGGCAATGCCACAAGCGCTGCTATCAGCAATGCTGCGATCTGAACCCAATCGAGGCGTCTTGAACCGTGCAAACCAGTAACACCACCCGCAGCAGGGCGGCTTGCGTGGTGGTGAGCATGATTGGAGAGGTTGGCACCAGGCAGCTGCTGCAGCTCGTGCGGACGCTGCGGATGGCGGACAGGTACACCACCTCTTGGCGACACGGCAGGCTCTGTCATGTCACTTCCAGCCGGACCGGTCCATCAGTTGCAGCGCGGCCGCATTGTTTCTGGCGAAGATCGCCGCATTCAGCGGATCCTGCTTGAAGTTGCCCCATGCCGCGATGCGTTGTGGCGCGGGCACCGTGTCGACAACCGGATACTCGCTGTTGGTCTCGGCAAAGTGGCGCTGAGCCGCATCAGACGCAAGATATTCGAGAAAGGCGATGGCTGCTTCCTTGTTCCTGGCATGCCGCGCCATGCCGGCGCCAGAGAGATTCATATGGGTGCCGCGATCACCCTGATTGGGAAAATGCACGGCCATTTTCTGCAAAAGTGGCTGATCGTCCGCTTTGTTCTCACGCAGCATGTTGCCGAGATAGTAGGTGTTCGAAACCGCAAGATCACCCTCACCGGCGAACGCTGCCTTTATCTGGTCGGTATCCCCACCGCGCGGCGGCCGCGCAAGGTTGGCAGCGATGCCACGCGCCCATGCCAAGGTGGCAGCCTCACCACGTGCTGCAAGCACCGAACCGGTCAGTGACTGGTTGTAGATGTTGGTCGAGGAGCGGATCAACAACTTGCCCTTCCACTTCGGATCAGCCAGATCCTCATACGTCGAGAGTTGCTCGGGACGGACCCTGTCCTTGTGGTAGACGATCACGCGGGCACGTGTGGTGAAGCCGAACCAGTTGCCGTCAGGATCGCGCAGGTGAGCCGGAACCCGGGCTCGAATGGCTTCCGAATTGACCGGCTGGAACAGATTTGCCGCACGCGCACGCTCAAGATTTCCGGCGTCGACCGTGATGAAGACATCGACCGGGCTGTTTGCGCCTTCAGCGGTAATTCGCTGGATCAGTGCATCCGCTCCTGCCTCCACCCGGTTCACCGTTATGCCGGTAGCCGCCTTGAACGCGGTATAAAATGCGTCGTCGGTGCCATAGTGGCGTGCTGTGTAAAGATTGACGTGTCTGTCGGTTTGCGCGCCGACGATGGTTGGCATGGCAAGTGTTGCGCCGAACCCGGCACCGGCAGCGAGGAACTGCCTGCGATCAGTAATGATTTTCATGCTGCGACCCCTGTTTCGCAGGTTCAAGGCCTGCGTTGGTGGATGGCCAATCGCTCAGCCATGGCAATTGATAGTCGCGAGCAGGATGGTGCGTCAATAAAATAGTGATAAAAAACAATAACTTATATGAATTCTAAACTGAATCGGGTGACGAACGGTATTTTGAAACGTTACAACTGCCGCTGGAAATTCCGCGTTCGCAGTGACTTGGACGAGCGCCGCAAACAGAAATGGTCGGCACCAGGCCGACCACTCTGAGGCACGTCATTTGGTAAGCTGTCAGCGTTTGCCGAGATCGATGATCCGGATTTGGCCTGAGGTCGAAGATGCACCACCGCGCACAAGGTCAACAGCGCGGTTTGGTTCGATTGCATTCGCCTCGCGAACACGAGCCATCTGCCGTGCTTCACGTTGCAGGCGTTCACGGCGGCTGACGCCGACAGCCTGATCAAGCTGCTTGCGTGCTGCTTCCGACACAATGTTGGAAGACCGGAAGTCGCGGAAGTTCGCGGCTGTGAACGGATAGCTCGAAGAACCGCTGAAGATGCGCGGACGACCATTGATAACGACAGCGTCTCCCGCCCTGAGCGTGAAGTCTTTCAGCAGAGAAACCGACTGCGTGCCCGTACGAGGCCGCGCGCAGGCCGGATCGATCGAGGTCTGGTAGGCATACGCCATGGGCAGGGAGCGGTAGGTCTTGCCGTCCGAGCCGACAGCGTCGTCGATGCCTTCGGCACCTGCGGCGACGTGGAAAACGCGGGTCGGTACGTCCGGGAACATCGCCGTGCAAAGTGCCTGATGACCGGGCAAATCAGCGCTGTCGCGAATGTATCCGAGCGGGTGCTGATAGCCGTCGCAAAGGCGCACACAGATGGAACGTGGCACGTTTGCTGCGCCTGATACGGTGTCGAGCGTGTCTTCACCAAGTGCCTGAGCTGTGGTCGCTACCTTCGGTTTCGTGCGAAAGTTTGCCGACTTCCGATCTGCTCCCCGTGGGATAAAGGGGTTCAGGTTGAAGTCAGGGAAGGTGATGAGGCCGCGGTCGTTCACGGAGCGCAGCGGTTGGTTCACAACAGAGCGCTGTGGCGCATAGCTGCTGTGAGATGTGCTGATCACTTGCGGTGCTGCAGCCCGCCGCGCCTTGCGCACATTGTCATCGAAACGGGTTGTCTCATACATGTCCACCCGATCATTTGCCTGAACAAGCGACACGCCGAGGACAGCGCCGCCAATTCCGATCGAGGCTCCAAGGATACCAAGCGCCACAAGGCGAAAGCTCACAGCCGGACCGTTCACCGACGACTGCTCGGGTGCCGATGCCGAGCCACGAAAGCGCTCGCGAAGCAGTTGATGTGGTGACGGCGCAGCCTCAAGACGAGGGGCTTCGGTCAACATCAAAAATGACCGCTCACGCGGATCCGTATTGCGGGCCATGACGCCTACTCCGTACTATCACCAAACTACCCGCCGCAGCCGTTGTATATCTAACAACCGGTTAAGACACAACAGCAACGCATGTGTCCTTTTGGGATAGTGTTAAGATGGCTTTGGTCTTCGCCAAGGCCATCTCGCGCTGATGATTTGGGAAGTCCGCTATTCTGCAGGCGCTGGAGTTGGCTGGGTGACCGTCTGTCCGGGCTTGGCCCGACCTGAAATCAGCGCATCGACCTTGTCGAGATAGAAATACACAACAGGCGTGATGTAGAGCGTCAGGAATTGCGACAGGATCAGTCCGCCAACCACCGCAACACCAAGCGGCTGCCTCAGCTCCGCGCCCGCGCCACTGCCCATCGCAATCGGCAGGATGGCAAAGATGGCGGCAAAGCTGGTCATCATGATGGGGCGAAACCTCACGATGGCAGCTTCGCGAATTGCCGTCATCGCGTCGCAATCTTCGGAGCGTCGTTTCTCGATGGCAAAGTCGACCATCATGATGGCGTTCTTTTTCACGATGCCAACCAGCATCAGGATGCCGATGATGGCGATCACCGACAGATCCATGCCGTACCATTGCAGCGCTAGCAGGGCGCCAAGTCCAGCCGAAGGCAGGCCGGAGAGAATGGTGATCGGATGGACATAGCTTTCATACAGGATGCCTAGCACGATGTAGATGACCAGCACGGCGGCGAGCAGCAACAGCCCCTGGCCCTTGAGGGCGTCCTGGAAGAGCTGCGCCGAGCCAGAGAAGTTGCTGTTGATCGAGGCGGGGATCGAAAGCTCTTTCTCGGCGGCGCGCACGGCTGCAACCGCGTCGCCGATGGCAACGCCGGGGGCCGTGTTGAACGAGAATGTCACCGCCGGCTGCTGGGCAATGCGGTTGACCGCAAGCGGCCCGACCGACGGAGATATCTTCGCCACCGCTTCGAGTGGCACATTCTGGCCACTTGCGGTCCGCAGCAGCAGCCGCGACAACGTTGCAGGTTCGAGCTGGAAGGCGCGGTCAGCCTCCATGATCACCTGATAGTCGTTCGATGCCGTGAAGATCGTCGCAATCTGGCGCTGTCCAAACGCATTGTAGAGTGTCTGTCTGATCTGGTCGGACGTGATCCCAAGGCTAGCGGCGCGATCGCGGTCAAGTTCGATCGACACCTGCGGGTTGCGCAGTTGCAGGTCCAGCGACACGTCCCGCAGCTGTGGCAGCGCCGACAAACGTTCACGCAGGCGAGGCGCAAGGTTGAACAGGGTTTCAAGGTCAGGCCCTGCCACCGAATACTGATAAGCTGCGCGCGACGGGCGACCGGCATTCAGGTTGATGTTCTGGACCGGTTGGAACACGGCAGTCAGACCCGGCACTGCGCCCGAGGCACGCCGCAGGCGTCCGATGATTTCCTGTGCGCTGTCGCGCTGATCGCGCGGTTTGAGCGAGATGAACATGAAGCCTGTATTGACGGCATTGAAGCCACCAACATTGACCGTCATGTAGTCAACTGCCGGGTCGGCCCGGACGATTTCTGCGAGGGCTTGCACCCGCGCCGCCATGGCTTCGAAAGACGTATCCGGCGGACCCTCCGTGGCACCGCGCAACAGGCCGGTGTCTTCGACTGGGAAGAAGCCTTTCGGAATGTCTTGATAGAGCTTCACGCTGATCCCGACAGTGGCAAATGTCAGCACGAGCATCAGCAGGCGCAACTTCAAAACCCAGTCGAGCGTCCAGGTATACGCGGCCAGCACGCCGTTGAAGACCGGGTCGACCAGCTTGTCCATGAAGGTCTTCTTCTCTTCATGTCCGCCCTTGAGCAGCCTGGCGCACATCATTGGGGTGAGTGTCAGAGAGACAAAACCCGAGACGAGAATTGCAGCCGAGATGGTTCCGGCAAACTCGCGGAACACACGGCCCACCACACCACCCATCAGAAACACCGGAATGAAGACAGCCACCAGCGACAGCGTGATCGAGATGATGGTGAAACTGATTTCGCGCGAGCCGATCAGCGCCGCTTCAAACGGCTTCTTGCCCATTTCGATATGTCGGACGATGTTCTCGAGCACCACAATGGCGTCATCGACGACCAGCCCCACCGCAAGGGTCAGCGCCAGCAGCGAGATGTTGTCGAGCGAATAGCCGAACAAGTACATGAAGCCAAACGTGCCCATCAACGAGATCGGCAGTGTCACGGTCGGGATCAGTGTCGCCGTCAGGCGCTTGAGGAAGACAAAGATCACGACGATGACGCAGAGCGTCGCGATCACCAGCTTTTCGAGCACCTTGTCGACCGAGTCCTTGATCGGCTTGGCGCGGTCATTCAGGACTGCGAGCTCGATCGAAGCGGGCAACTGCTCGCGATAGCCGGGCATGCGATCACGGATCTGCTGGACGACATCAACTGTGTTGGCGTCCGACTGCCGATAGACCGCAAGGATGATCGAGCGCTGGCCATTGTACCAACTCGCTGTTTGATTGTTCTCGACTGAATCAACCACCGTCGCGACATCTTCGAGCTTGATCGGAATGCCGTTGCGCTGCGCAATGACGAGCCCGCCGTATTCGGAAGCCTTTTCAAGCTGGCCGGTAGCGCCAAGCGTCAACCTCTGGCGCTCGCCAAGTATGGTGCCGACTGGTGAATTCGAATTCGCGGCCTGCACCGCCGAGCGCACCTCGTTGAGCGTCATGCCGCGTGCCGACACCGAGTCAGGATTGACAAAAATTCGCACCGCATATTTTTGCGCGCCAAACACGTTGACCTGTGCCACGCCTTGTATCTGCGAAATCTGCTGCTGGAGAATGGTCTCGGCGAATTCGTTGACACTCGACAATGGCTGGGTGGCAGAGGTCAACACGAGGAAAAGCACAGGCTGATCCGCCGGGTTCACCTTCCTGAAGGATGGCGGTGCCGGCAAATCCTGCGGCAGGCGGCGAGCAGCAGCACTAATGGCGGATTGCACGTCGAGTGCCGCGCCATCGATGCTGCGATCAAGGTCGAATTGCATCGTGATCGAGGTCGAGCCCTGCTGGGAGATCGACGATAGTGAAGCGATGCCCGAGATGGAGGCAAGTTCGCGTTCGAGCGGTGCCGCAACCGATGTCGCCATCGTTTCCGGGCTAGCGCCGGGCAGGCGGACGTTGACGTTGATGGTCGGAAAGTCGACCCGGGGCAGGGCAGCCACCGGCAGCTGGCGGAAGGCGAAAAAGCCAAACACCACGAACGACAGCATCAGCAGCGTGGTCATGACCGGGCGGCGGATGCACAGTTCAGGAAGTGACATGGGCTTCGTCCTTCGGGGGAGTGCTCAGCAAAAGCGAGTGTCAGATTCAAAAAATAAGCGTGTATCGTGTTAGCCTTGCGTCGGGCGCGGTTGGGCTCCCGGCGCTGGTTGACCCGCCGATGGAGCACCGCCGACTGGCGCATTCCCTGCCGCAGGCGGCGCACCAGGAGGCGCACCCTGTGGCCGCTGTCCTGGCTGGCGCACGACAATACGCGCGCCGTTCGTCAAAAGCAGATGGCCATCGGTCACGACTGTTTCGTTGCCTGTGAGCCCGCTTGTGAGCACGGTCTGGCTTTCCATGACGCGGTTCACGACAACCGGGCGCACGCGCACCACATCGCCTTCTGCCACGAAAACAAACGTGCCTGTCTGGCCCGTCTGGACAGCTTCGCGCGGGACGACGAGTGCGTCGGGCTCGGTGCGAAGGATGACGCGTGCATTCACGAGTGCGCCGGGCCAGAGCATTTCGTCCGCATTCTCGAAGATGGCCCGCGCGACGATCGTGCCGGTCGTACCATCGACCGCATTGTCGACGAACGCGACACGGCCTGTGGCCGACTTGGTCAGCCCTTGCGGCGTTGCGACGACGGAAGAACCTGTGTCAGCCACCGCTGTTTTAATATCGATCAGATAACGCTGGGGTACCGAGAACGCCACATAGATCGGGCTTGTCTGATTGATCGTGGCCAGCACGGGCGAGCCGTCACCGGTCTTGGCAACGTTGCCCTCCTTGAGACCCGCAGTGCCAACACGCCCTGAAATGGGGGCGATCAGCGTGTAATAGCTGAGTTGTACTTTCAGGTTGTCGATATTGGCTTCACTGGCCCGGACCACTGCCCGCTGGGTCTCGGACAACGCCTTTGCCTGATCCAGCCTTTGCTCCGAGGCGAAATCGCGGCGGGCAAGTTCGGTCGCGCGCTTGAAATCGGCGTCATTCGATGCGGCTTGCGCGCGGTCACGAGCGAGGTTGGCCTCGGCTTGCCTGATTTGCGCTTCCATCTGCCGCGAATCGAGGCGAAACAGCGTGTCACCCGCGTTCACCGACGCGCCATCCTTGAAGTTCACAGCCATGATCTGGCTTTCAACACGTGCTCTCAGCGACACCGTCGCCATTGTCTGCACGGTGCCGAGCACATCGAGGCGAACAGGCATGGGCTTGCGTTCTGCTTTGCCGACAGTCACCGGAACCGGCGGCCTGCCTCCACCTGCCGGCCCACTTGCCGGTGCCGACGCCACCGTCGGCTTGGGAGCAGTGCCCATCAGCGTTGCAAGTTTGCCAACCGCATCCTTGAAGTAAGGAATCTCAGACAGCGGGTAGGGTGCTGCCTGACCGGAATAGGCAAAGTAGCCTAGCGTTCCGCCACCCAGCACTGTCAGAGCTGCCAGCCCGCGCCAAAATCCTTGACCTGCCATCTGCACGCTTTCGTCTTCGCGACCGGAAAAGTCGCCAGAGAATGGCGCAGCCCGATCTTTAAACCCACTACCGCTGCCTGAGTGCTAAAGCGGTCCGATAGATGATGCAACGCACGCGCCGGTGTTTCTGGACACGTAGTTGTGAAGTTTGATGAATGCGCATCACCGTGCGGCGTGATCCCGATGACCGCCGATCGCGGGCAGACCGTATCAGGCCGCCTTGCCAACAGAGGCTCGCGTGCCGGTTCCGAGCACCTTGTGGGTCGCTACGGGGATCATGCCGCGAACCCGTTTGATCAACGCAGGATCAAGCCGCGTCGCGATGAAGCCTACACCATCCGAAGCCTTGGCCACCACGTGCCCCCATGGGTCGACCACGAGCGAGTGGCCATAGGTCTGCCGCACCTCGGCACCTGTGCTGAAGCTGCCGGTCTGCGCACAGGCAACGAAATAGCATTGCGTCTCGATGGCACGGGCACGGGCCAGCACTTCCCAGTGGTCCTTGCCTGTCTGCAAAGTGAAGGCGGCGGGCAGGGCGATGATGTCGGCTCCGTGCGCCTGCAAGGCCTGGAAAAGTTCGGGAAAGCGGATATCGTAACAGATCGAGCAACCAACGGTGAGGCCTTCACAATCGTAGGTCACGACGTTATGGCCCGGCTTCACCGTTGCGCTCTCGTTATAGACCTTGCCGTCAGGGGCCGTGATGTCGAACAGGTGGATCTTCTCGTAGCGCGCCACCGGCTTGCCGTCGCGGTTGAAGGCGACGGTGGTGTTGTAGATGCGGTTCTCGCCCTCGACCCTGACCATGAACGAGCCGGCATGGACCCAGATCTTGTACCTCGCCGCGATCTCCTGCGCGAAATCGAACGCAGGACCGCTTTTCGGACTATCGGCATTGGCCAGCTTGTCGGCGGACGAGCCGCCCGACCAGTCAAAATGCTCGGGCAGGCAGACCCAGTCCGGTCCTTCGAGGTCGACAGCACGAGTGATCAGGTCCCGCGCCTGAGCAATGTTGGCCGCCTTGTCGCTGACGGAATTCATCTGCATGAGGGCGATCTTCATGGGTCTGGACTCCAATCCGGGACGGCAGATAGTTTCCGCCTGTTCAGCCTGGCGGTCAACCTCTGGCAATCATCATCTGGCCGGATCTGCCGCCCAGCCGCCGCTGCGCGGAATGTGCTTGCCTGATCCGGGCACACCCGTCACCTCGCCGCCTGAGGCCACGGTCTTTCCCCGTACCATCACCGTGTCGGGCCAGCCTTTCACGGTGCGCCCGGCAAACGGAGTATACCCGGTATTGCCGACCATCAGATCGTCGGTCAGCACAACGCGGCGGTTTGCGTCCCAGATGGCGATATCTGCATCGAGGCCGATGGCGATGTTGCCCTTGTTCGCAAGGTTGTAGATTTTCGCCGGTTGCGTTGCCGTAAGGTTGACGAAGCTTTGCAGTGCATGCCCCGCGAACTCGGGCCGCTTTTTCGATACCATCGCGTCGAATATCAGTGGCATCCGTGTTTCCAACCCCGGCAGCCCGTTGGCGATCTGCTTGAAGGTGCTGTTTGGCCCACCAGATAGCTTGCCACTGGCATCGTAGCGATAGGGCGCATGGTCGGACGATACGGTCTGCAAATCGCCGAGCGCCAACGCCGCCCACAGCGCCTCCTGGTCGGCTCTCTCGCGGGGAGGGGGCGAGCACATGAACTTCGCGCCCTCCAACCCCGGCTTGTCGAGGTCATCGGCGGTCAGGAACAGATATTGCGGGCAGGTCTCGGCGAAGACCTTGAGGCCCTGTCGCCGCGCGTCGCCGACGATGGCAGCTCCTTCGGCCGTCGAGACGTGAAAGATCATGATCGGCTGGTCGACCAGCGCCGCTGCCGAGATCAACCGTGTGAACGCTTCGGTTTCCGAGGCGCGCGGGTGGCTCATGGCATGGTATTTCGGCGCGGTCTTGCCTTTGGCAAGGAGCTTCCGGCTCATCCAGGCGATCATGCCGTGATTTTCAGCGTGCACACAGACCAGCGCCTTTTGCTCGCGCGCCACGGCGAGCACATCAAGCAGGGTCTCGTCTTCGACCTTGAGCTTGTCATAAGTCATGAACAGCTTGATCGACGAATGCCCCTCGGCGATCAGCGCTGGCAAATCCTTGGAAAGCGTCGCTTCGGTTGGGTCCGACACGATCATGTGGAAGGCGTAGTCGACCATCGCGCCGCGCGCGGCCAGCACGGCATAATCATCGACGACCTTGCGCAGACTCATGCCCTTGTGTTGTGCCGCAAACGACATCACCGTTGTGGTGCCGCCAAAAGCAGCAGCGCGCGTCGCGCTTTCAAAGGTGTCGGCATTCATCAAGCCACCGGCGGATAGCTGTTCGATATGGGTATGGCTGTCGATGCCGCCGGGCAGCACGAGCTTGCCACGAGCGTCGATGTTTTCGAGCCCCGGCGGCAGGCCAGCCCCAAGCGCAGCGATCTTGCCAGACTTGATGCCGACATCGGCCTTGAACACGTCGGTCGCGGTGACGACCGTGCCGTTGCGGATCACCAGATCATGGGCGAGATCCTGGGTTGCTGTTGGCATGGCTGGACAATCTGGGGTCAGTGGTGAAACTGTCGCCGCAGGAAACGGGACAAATACATGACACGCAAACGCATCCTTGTCGTCAACCCCAACTCTAACGAGGCCGTCACGCAAGGATTGCGTGACGCGGTTGCAGGCTTCGCCAATCCGCATGGTCCTGAGATCGTCTGCTTCACGCTGAAAGAAGGGCCGCTCGGCATCGAGACGCAGGAGCACGTC
The DNA here is from genome assembly GCA_051648385.1 of Allobosea sp. Classification (GTDB taxonomy): domain Bacteria; phylum Pseudomonadota; class Alphaproteobacteria; order Rhizobiales; family Beijerinckiaceae; genus Allobosea. The sequence continues at coordinate 1,881 of JBOFFB010000001.1, read as the reverse complement.
GAGAGTGTCACTCTGCCGCTGCGTCGTCTCATCGAGGCCGACAACGAAAGTGCCGCCTTCATCATAGCCTGCTATTCCGATCCGGGCCTGCATGTCTGCCGCGAAGGAACATCGCGCCCGGTCTTCGGGATTGCCGAGTGCGGCATCCTGACGGCGCTGGCGCGAGCGGACATGTTCGGTGTTATTGCCATCAAGAGCCGCTCGATCCCGCGCCATTATCGCTACATGCGTCAGATGGGCCTGATGGACAGGCTTGTCAGCGAAAGGGCGCTCGAAATGAGCGTGGCCGAGACGGCCAGCGGCGAGGGCACGCTGGCCAAGATGATCGAGATTGGCAATCTTCTGAAGTCTGACGGCGCCCGCGCCATCGTCATGGGTTGCGCCGGAATGGCGCGGCACCGAAAGCCAATGGAGGATGCCGTCGGCCTTCCGGTGATTGATCCGACGCAGGCTGCAGTGGCGATGGCGATCGGGGCGGTCAGTGCATAGGCTGTCTTCACGTATGTTCAGATGGCGAACCCGAGTTGCTTCGGCTCATCCGGCATGCCTCCCGTCAGTCCCGTCAGAAACCCCTGCGCATCGCCGACAATCTCGTTCCGCCGCGCCTCGGTGAATTTCTCCAGTGTCCGATACGGCATCGCCATGCGTGGATTGCGTCCAAGCTTTGGTTGATTCTCGATCAGAAAATTCCAGTACAAGTAATTGAAAGGGCAAGCTTTTGGCCCCGCCTTGATGGCGGGATCATAGGCGCAGCCACAGCAGTAGTCCGACATCCGGTCGATATAGGCACCCGAGGCTGCATACGGCTTGGAGGCGAGAAGCCCGTCATCGGCAAACATGACCATGCCGTGCACGTTTGGCAGTTCCACCCACTCATAGGCGTCAGCATAAACCGCGAGATACCACGCCTCAATTTCGGCGGGCTTCACGCCAACCAGCAGCGCGAAGTTTCCTGTCACCATCAAACGCTGGATGTGATGGCCATAGGCATTGCGGCGAATGTCGCCGATGGATTGCGCCATGCAATTGAGTTCTGTCTCGCCCGACCAGTAGAAGCCGGGCAAGGACCGCGATGCGCCCAGCGCGTTGGTCTCGGCATACCCGGGCATGTTCGCCCAGTAGATGCCGCGCACATATTCGCGCCACCCAAGGATTTGCCGGATGAAACCCTCCACCGCGTTGAGTGGTGCACGCCCGGCCTTCCACTCGGCTTCGGCGCGAACGCAGACTTCGCGCGCGGTCATCAGGCCGATGTTGAGATAAGGCGAGATGATGCTGTGAAACATGAACGGCTCGCCAGTTTTCATGGCGTCCTGGTAATCGCCAAAACTCGGTAGGCAGACGGTGATGAAGTGATCGAGTGCCTCAAGCGCGTCGGTGCGCGTCACGGCCCAGCCGAACGGTTCAAGATCGCCGAAGTTGTTTCCAAAGCGCTGGGCTACGAGATCGATCACCTCGCGCGTCACCGTGTCCGGCTCGAAGCGCGCGCGCCTCGGCAGTTTCACGCTGGCTGGCAGGCTCTTGCGATTGTCGTGGTCGAAATTCCACTGCCCACCGGCAGGCTCTTCACCCTCCATCAGCACGTCGTGCTCGCGTCGCATCTCGCGGTAGAAAAACTCCATCCGGAAACTCTTGCGCCCTTCCGCCCAGCGCTGGAAACGGGCGCGGCTGGCAAAAAAGCGGTCGTCGGCGCGTATGTCGACGGCAACCCCGAAGCGCTCCTGCCAGGTGCGCATGTCACGGAGCACGCGCCACTCGCCCGGCTCGGTCAGCACGATCTGCGAGGGTGTGTGGCGGGTAATGGCGCGTTCTATTTCGCCGGCAAATGAACCGGTATTGTTGTTATCACTGAGCTTGACGTAGTCGACATGAATACCTTCC